>JAZUGM010000121.1:0-15113 GCA_045641205.1 Thermoguttaceae bacterium | reverse complement strand
TTTTGGTGCCCGCCTATGGGCGGGGTTTCGCTCCAAACCTTATTCTAAAACGCCGAAGCGGAACCCCCGCGTCGTAAGACGCGGGCGCGACAAGGCGGAAAAACGTTGCGTCGTTACGATTCTAAGCGTCGACAAAATTTTACGACGAACAAAACGCCTCCGGGTTTGAAAATCAACGCGCCGCCCGCTTCAAACGTTTCCGCTCGTATGTAACGAGCGGCTGGCGCGCCCGCCTTACGGCGGGATTTTTTTGCGCCGCCTTGTTTTTCTCCGATTTTTGCTTATTATTAACGTCGACGTAGCGTTCCTAAGGCGCGCGTTCGTAAAAAAAGGAGAAAAAGCTCGTGGAAAAATTACCGCAAGAATCGGTCGATCTTGTCGCGCAAAACGTTCGAAAACTGCAGGAACTCTTTCCCGAATGCGTAACCGAAGCGCGCGACGACGACGGACGACTCAAACAAGTCGTCGATTTCGAACGCCTCAAGCAGGCGTTGACCGGCGAAGTTTCCTACGACCCCGAAGCGTATCAGTTCACTTGGGTCGGTAAAAAGGACGCCTACGCCGACGCGTTCCGTTCCACGCGCAAAATCTTGCGCCCCTGTCCCGAAGAAAGCCTCGATTGGAACAATACCAAGAACCTCTATCTTGAGGGGGACAATCTCGAAGTTCTCAAGCTCTTGCAAGAGTCCTACTTAGGACGCGTCAAATTGATTTATATCGATCCGCCCTACAATACGGGCAGCGACGCTTTCGTCTATCCCGACGACTATACGATGGACGAGCAGGAATACGAAGAATTTGTCGGTCGATTCGACAAAATGGGGAACATTCTGTTCAAAGAGAACAACGCCTCTAATCCTAGGTTTCACTCCGATTGGTGCTCGATGATTTACGCGCGGTTGCTCCTTGCGCGGAATTTATTGAGCGACGACGGCGTAATTTTTATTTCGATCGACGACAACGAGGCGAATAATCTACAGAATATTTGCAACGAAGTTTTTGGCGCTAGCAACTATGTTGGAACGGTCGTTTGGGAACGCGCTTTTTCGCCGAAAAACGACGCCAAATATTTTTCGTCGAGTCACGACTATATAATGGTCTACGCTTTGCGAAAAGACGAGTTTGTCATTGGAAAACTACCTCGTACAAAAGAAGCGGACGAGCGGTATAAAAATCCTGACGCCGACCCGCGAGGACCTTGGATTTCGGGTGATTTGACGGTAAAGACATATTCCGCCGCTTACGATTACCCTATAACGACCCCTCGCGGAAAAGTCGTATATCCTGCAACAGGAAGATGTTGGAATACGTCGAAAGAACGATTTGAAGAATTAATAAAGGATAATCGCGTTTATTTTGGCGAAGACGGCGCCAACGTCCCTCGGTTAAAAAGATTTCTAAGCGAAATACAAGAGGGAATGACTCCGACGACAATGTGGAAGTATCAAGACGTCGGGCACAATCAAGAGGGACGTCAAGAATTAAAGAAGTTGTTCGACGACAAGGGGTATTTTGACGGTCCCAAGCCCGTGCGGCTCCTTCGGCGAATTTTACAAGTCGCTAATTTACCCGACGACGCGATCGTTCTCGATTTCTTTTCGGGTAGCGCGACGACGGCGCACGCGGTAATGGAATTAAACGCGGAAGACGGGGGAAATCGTCAATTTATTATGGTTCAGTTGCCCGAGCTTTGCGACAAAAAGTCTTTTGCGTTCAAGGCGGGCTACAAGACTATCTGCGAGATAGGCAAGGAACGCATCCGTCGGGCGGGCGCGAAAATCAAGTCGGAACACGCGCTTGATCGTCCTGATTTGGACGTCGGTTTTCGTGTTTTTAAGGTCGACGAAGGGAATATGACGGACGCGTATTATTACCCTTCGGAATATACGAAGAGCCTTCTTGATCCGACGATCTTGAGCGTAAAGCCTGATCGAACGGAACTCGATTTGTTGTTTGGTTGCGTTTTAGACTGGGGGCTTCCGCTTTCTTTGCCTTACAAGCTCGAACGCATCGGGGAAGCGACGGTTCACAATTACGCGGAGGGCGCGTTGTTCGCTTGTTTTGACGCGCGCGTTTCTATCGATTCCATCATAGCGTTGGCGCTTCGCAGTCCTTTGCGCGTCGTCTTTCGCGAATCGAGCTTTGAACGTAGCGACGAGAAAATCAACGTCGCGGAGTTGTTTAAGCAATATTCGAAATATCCGACGCGCATTAAGACGCTTTGAGATTAAATCGCGTATGAATTTGCACGATCTTCTCAGAATAATAGTAAGCGTTCACGGAAATCTGCGTATCAACGATACGCGGATTCGTTGAATTACCAAACAGGCGCCGCGAGCAGTGAAAAGTTAATACTTTGAAAGTTTTCTTACGTTCGCCAAGTCTTCCTTGGTAATTTTTCTTACGTCTCCCTCGACAAGACGCGTTTTAGGAGGATTGATTTTGAACGTTTCGTAGATCGTTGGATCAACTTCGTTGGCGACAGGAACTTTAAATCCGGCGCATTCAAATCCAAGATCAAGCCCGCCGCATCCGGAAAATAGGGATATTACGTTCATTTTGATTTGTTTTTTGCTATTCTTTAGGGATAGCGCAATCGGTTGGAAAACGCTTGCGCTTACTAAAGACGTTCGCGATATAAAAAAAGCGTTCTCGGCGCAAAAGCAAAAAAATGCAAAGCGCCAAAAAGAACGCAATGCGACTACCGTCTTTAAGGAGACTTCAAACGCCGATCGGCGTAAAGGATTCTTTCGACGAATCGAACTCAAAATTCGCTTCCTTCGTTCCCTTTTCGGGCACTTCGAATTTGAGTTCTCCACTGTTCGCGCGGGGCGGTAGATTGTACGGCGACTCCTTAGCGACCGTCTCTCCTTCGATCGGGTTTTCCGGGGCGTCCGGATCGGACCACGTTAGGAAGACGACGTAAGGACCAGGAACGGCGCCGCTCTTTTTCGGGCGGGACAGTCCGAGTTTGTATTCGCCGTTTTTATCCGTTAAGCCCGTTGCGATAGGGGGCACTTCCATAGAAGTCGCCGCCGATTGGAAAACGACGCGGATATCGGACGCCGGAACGCCGTCGACGACGACTTTCCCGGAAACGGGAACCGTCTTCGGTCCACAACCCGAAGCGACGAGCGCAAACGCCGCGATTAGAAACGCGAACGACGCAAATTTGTTGAAACGCATATAAGTTTTAACCTTTAACGATCTTTAGGATAACGTCAAAATAGAAGCGACGCGACGATTTGCCGCGTCGCGCGAAACGACGGGACGAACGCGGATTTTTATAGTTGCGTCGGCTGACCGTCGGCAATAGCGCACAAATTGCCCCAAACGCCAATATTGTACGGCGGGGAGCCGGAACCGATCCAGCCCGTGCCGACGTTGATCGTTTCCGAAATGAATCGTACTGAGCCGTCGAGGAACGCCGCGTTTCCTCCTCCGCTGTGAAACGCGCCTGCAGAACGACCGCAGAAGTACGTGTTGTTCGGCGAACCAAGTCCGCAAGTGTTTAGACAGTCTTGCCAACGTTGCGCGTATAGTGTCGCGGCTTTAGGAGAACAGGTGTAAATATGGTTGGCGGCGACGCCTGACCAAAACGTCGTTCGTCGCGGCATTTCGGCGGGAGCGTGATGTTCGACGAAAATAGCCGTGTTCGAGGTTCCGTCGGTAACCGCCGCGAGTCCGTCGAAATGAAGCGAATACTTGCCGTTGTCGGCGCCCGTAACGGTCAAGAGATGAACGGTATGAACCGCGCCGCGCAAGATCGTTCGATTGGAGGCGCCCCAATCGTCCCACCACCAAGTTCCGCCAGTATTGGAACCGCCGACGGCACGATACGACGTCGGATAGACGTTGAATTTCGTGTAGTTTGAATGACCGTCGTCGGTCGATGGAATCATCGGCGTTCCGATTCCAGGGTCGCTAGGACATTCGTAAATCGGCATTCGCATCATAGCCAGTTCTTTGTTTCGACCTTGATTCGACGCGTTGACGGAACCTTTCGTCTCGTTTGCCATACCGGCGGCGCCAAAGTACATATCGAACGCCGCTTGTTGTTCGAGATAGGGAAGGAGCGAAACGCCCCAGAAAGAGAACCAGCGCCACAAACTTGCGGTCGAATCGCCCGTGTTACGCATTACGGCGGCGGCGGGGAGAACGTTGTTAACGTCCGTATAATTCATCGTCGCGAGCGCGAGTTGCTTCATCTTATTGGAACATTCCATACGACGCGCCGCCTCGCGAGCCGCTTGAACCGCCGGCAGAAGCAAGCCGATTAAAATGCCGATAATCGCGATGACGACGAGAAGCTCTACGAGGGTGAAGCCTCGGCGCGACGTTCGCGAAACGTTAAATAAAACGTTCATTGAAGGAGAACCTTTCCGTGCTTTTTCTAGTTTTTTGCAAAACGTCGAAGTATTCGATAACGATTCCATAGAGTAAAAAGAGAGCGTGTTTGGCGCGTTCGTTCTTTAAGTTGAAAACGCCAAGTTTTGTTAGCTCCCGACCGTTTTCATTATATCGTTTCAAAGGGGCGTCTACAAGCGCTTTCGACGTCGGTTTGTTCAAAATACGTCGCGTTTTTTGGGGAAGACGGCGCCTTGACGCGTGCTGATTTCACTTTTTTACGCTTCTTCTTCGGGGCGAAATTTTGTCCAATCGAGCTTTAATTTTCTCATTCTTGCGCGCAACGTATACGGGTTAATATTCAACGTGGCGGCCGCCCCGTTTTGACCTTCGACGACGCCCTTCGAACGACGCAACGCTTCCTCAATATGACGTTTGGCCGCTTCGTCAAGCGTGAGAAACGACTTGCTTGTTTGAACGTCGTCTTGATTATTTGAATTATCTTGAGGCAATTTGCCCTTTTCCGCAAAGGCGTCCAACGTTCGACGCAAATCGTCAAGATTTTCGGGGAATTTCCTCGATTCGAGTTTTTGTAATTCGAGCGCCGTCAGCGTTCTCGAGGGAACGCCTAGACGATCCGTCGCTTGACGAAAGAACGCGTCGCACAACTCGGAAAAATCGAGCTTACGTTCGCGAAGAGGAGGGAGAAAAATAGGATAGCCCGAAAGGAACGCTTCAAATTCTTTGTCGAAAGCGCGTTCCTTGCTCGACCGTAAAAAAGATTGCGAAGAACCAAAAAGAACGCGAAACGCAAACGTCGACGTTTGAAACGCCGTTGCAAAACGACGTTGAATTTCAAGAGGAACTTTTTCGACGTCGACAAGATAGAGAACGCCGTCGCGTAGTTCGTCAAACGGAACGTTTGGCTTTTCGCCGACGAATAGAGCTAACAACGAGTCCCAATCGTTTAACGTCAGACGTTTGGCGCTCAATTTGACGAACGTTTGGCGACTTCGAATTGTTTCTTGCGCGATTAGTCGGGCGAACGTTTCTTTGCCGACGCCCGGTTCTCCTAACAAAAGAACGGGCAAATCGGATTGCGCGGCGACGATCGCGCGACGTCGCGCCGTCTCTAAGGTCGTCGACAATCCAATTAAGTCGTTCCAATTTATCGAAGGCAAGACGGAGGTTAGAGACATAGCGTGAGGACGATTATATAGTAATAAAAATAAAGGTCGTTTTTATCCAACAAGTCGGTATAAATTTACATTTCGACGTTTTTTAACTCTCGACCTCTACGATTTTTCACTTGTCAAACAAGGTAAAATAGGGTAAAATGAGAGACGCTAGTAAATATGGGGGAGGCGCATCGCGCGTCATCCGCCGATCAAATCGAGTCCAGCGCGAGTAGCGCCGATCGCACAACCGATAAAGCGAGTTACGAAAATGCCACGAACTAAGAGAGACGAAGACCTCTTCAATCAATCGTCGATGTCCTTTTTGGAACATCTCGACGAATTGCGCGCTTGTTTGATCGGCGCTATTATGTGCGTAGTCGTCGGGTTGATCGTTTCCGTTATTCCTCTTGGTCCCTATCCCTCGCTGGCGACTCAAGCCGTCGCGTATATCCAAAGCCCGTTGAAGAAGTCTCTTGAGAGTTACCATCTTCTGCAATCACAACGCCAACTGCGTGAAAAGATGCGCGATTTGCAAAATTTGGGATACGATTCCGATATTGCTTCGTTGCCTTCCAAGTTGCATATGACCGCGCATCCTTTTTATATCTTTCCTCAAGATTTGGAAACGTTGCGCACGGCGGGCGTTCAGGTTAGCGTCGGCAAATCGACGCCGGAGATCGAGCGCGCGCGTCTTGCCAAATTGCGCGGAGTCGACAACTTCGGCGCGTTTCACGAGGAAGCGGTCACGCAAACCAGCTTGAACGCGTCGGACGATCCTACGAAGCCGACGATGATTATTCTTTGGGAAAAAGTCGCCGACGACTCTCGTTCTAGGACGCGCGCTTTGTCGGTTCAGGAATCGTTTATTATCTTCTTGAAGACGGCTCTTTTCCTTGGGGTCGTTTTGGGCAGTCCGGGCGTTTTCTATTATTTTTGGCGATTTGTCGGCGCGGGGCTTTATCCTAGCGAAAAGAAATACGTTTATCGTTTTCTTCCTTTGAGCGTGTCGCTGTTTTTATCGGGTTTTGCGCTGGCGTTTTTCGTCGTTTTTCAGTTTATGCTTCAATTCCTCTTCCGCTTTAACGCGGGTATGGATATTGAGCCGGACACGCGAATTAGCGAATGGCTGAATTTCGCGCTATTGATTCCCGTCGCGTTTGGCATAGCGTTCCAACTTCCGCTTGCAATGTTCGTAATGGAGCGTCTTCGAATCTTTTCGATTCAAACGTATTTGGAAAAATGGCGAATTTCGATTTTCAGCGTCGCGTGTCTTGCAATGTTGATCACGCCGCCTGATCCGTGGAGTATGTTGTTTATGCTTTCGTGCTTAATTTTACTCTACTTTGGCGGAATCCTTTTGTGTTATATTTTTCCAAGACCGAAAAGCGAGTTTGACGATATGGAAGACTAGCGATTAAGTTTCAAGTCAGCCGATTCTTACAACGACGCGTCGCGCAAGTTCGACGCGTCGTTTTTTCATTTACGGTTCGTTCAGCGACAACAACAGGCGCCGGAACAGCCGCAAGAATGCGAGCCGGAACCTTCGGCGCAACAGTCTCGTCCGCAGGGCGTCGAGCTTGACGACTCGTTATGGCAGGAGGCGGGCGCGCTCATTAAACGCGAGACGTCGACTGACTCGCATTCCGGACAAGACGGAACTTCCGTCGAACGCAGTATCAACGCTTCAAAGACGGATCCGCAAGCGGCGCATTTATATTCGTATATTGGCATTGAGATTTTTCCTAGAACCTAGATTCGCAACGAAAAAAGAATTTAAAAAAACGTCGGTCGACTCTTAACAAAGGTCGACCGACGTTCTGATTCGTTTTAATCAAGCGCGAAAAGCTCGACTATCAATTAACGATACTTCGTTTGTTGACGGAAAAGAGGCGAGAAGGGACCGTTCTTCGAACCGTCGTTAAAATCAAGCCACCAATAGCCGTCGTGCCACTGCATATTGACGTTGCGCCAACCCATCGGAACTTCAGGATAAGGATAGAAAGGTCCGATATAAGGGAACGCGTCGGCGGCGTAATTTTTCGGATAAGCGACTTGCGAGTAATTCGGGTAACTAGCGTAGGAAGGCCACGCGTAGTTAGGCAGATTCGCTTGACCGTTTTGCGGCGCGGGCGTGTTGGCTCCTTGCGGCGCAAAATAGTCGCTTGGCGCGCGATAGGCTTGCGGCGCGGGCGTCGAGCCGACATTCGCGGAAACGCCAAGAGGCGGCTCATAGGAAGCGACGGGCGCGACTTCGGCTTGAGCGCCGTAAATCACGGGTTCGGCGGCTTGGGGCGCCGCCGGCGTCAACGCTTGAACGGGCAGAATCGCGCTTGCGTTTTCAGCAACGGGAGCCGCCGAAACCGTCATCGTTTCGGAAACGGAACGAACCTTCGGAATGCGGCGAACGAAATTAGCGATCTCTTGACGATCGACGTCCGACGCGACTTCGCCTCGAAGTCGAACTTTGCCTTCTTGATAAGCGACTTCAATATTATATTGCGGATATTGTTGCGTCAGCCGTTGGGCAATTTTATTGGCTTCTTCTTGATTTCCGGCCTGAACGCTCGGAACGCCGAGAGCGATAAGTAAGCCGAAACAAATCGGTACGAACAAACGTCGCATGCCTCTTTTCCTCCTGCCAAGATCCAGCGCCGATCATATCGCGTTGCGCTAATTGGGGTCGACTTTGCGCGACCCGCTATCCGCGTCCTGCAAATCCTTCCGCATCCTGCGAATAGCAAACAAAGCAACGCAACGCTTGTAAACGCGCGACCGGCGAATACGTTTGCGTGATCTCGGGAACTCGTGTTGTTACTGTTTAAAATTCAAAACGAACGTCTCGATCGACTCTTCGCAACGCGCAGAACGCTTTGACGACGCAAACTTGACGTCCCCAACCAAGCGCGATCCGAAAGAACCGCCGCTAGGACGCGACCTCCAACGTCGCAATTCTCCGCGCTGGAATGTTTATCGTTAATCCATACGTTAGAATTGAGTCCTTTTTACATTTTTTCTCCGTTTCGCCAGAATTTAAGACCTTATTTAACGTCTGTAACGTCTTTCAATTCCTGTCGTCTCGGGAAAACCTTTTGCAAGGTTTATCGACTAAGCGTTCCTGTTTTTTACAGTAAATTTGTCAATTTTGACGAAAACAGAAACTAAAGAAGAATTGTTCCAAACCGCGCGTTTTAGTAAAAAAGAACCGTCGACCTCGTTTGACGGAGAGTTCGGCGATTCTTTTTGATAAAATCAACGTTCAAAACATCGGACGCGCGCGACAAATTATTTACCGCGCCCGCGATTGAGTCGACGTCCCATATTAAACTTGACTACGTAAGAAATCGCGTCGTTCCAACTTGGCAACACGCGTTCCGTCGCTCGGCGTTCCTCAACTCGTTCAGGCGCTTCGCGCGTTTCCGCCTCTTCCGTTTGGACTTCGCGACTTTCACGCGGACGCGGCGCGTCGTCTTTACGCTCGCGTCGTCTTTCGTCGCGTCTTTCTTGACGTTCCTCGGAAACGAATTCGACGTCGCGCTTTTCCGTTTCGGGCGCGCGCGCTTCTTTTTCCTCGCGTTCTTCACGACGATCGTCTCGTCGTCGCCGTCGTTTGTCGTCTCGTTCGGGACGTTCGCGTCTTTCCTCGCGCGCCGTTTCGGGACGTTGAACGGTTTTTTCGCGTTTTTCCGCCTTGTTAGGCTTCTCTTGCGCCTTTTCGCGCTTCTCGTCTTGCGACGCCTTTTCAGGGCGTTCTTTACGCTCTTTACGTTCCTTCTTTGGAGCAAAACCGACGCCTTCGTCGTCAATTTCAGTCGAAGAGAAGAACGCTTCCAGGTTTTCGCTCGAATCGAAATCGAAATTATCGAAGACGCTTAACTCGTCCTTTGGCTCCTCGTCGGCTTCTTGAACGACGACTTCCGCTTCCTTCGCTTCTTCCTCTTGAACCTCGCGCGCTTCGCGTCGACGTTCTTCACGCTCGCGTTTATTCTCGCGTCGATTTCGTTTCTTTTCGGCGCGCTTCGAATCCTTCTCCGACTCGACTGTTTTTACGACGACGTCGACCGACTCTTCCGCCTTCGGTTCCGGCGTCGTTTCCTCTTTGACGCTCGAACGTCCCCAAGAAACCTCGAGAGACTCGCCTTCGTCCCAGAAATCAAAGGCAAAACCGTCTTCATCGGCGGATTGGGATTCTTCGCTTACATCCCCTTCGCTTGAATTTTTCTCGCCGACTTTTTCCTCGCCCGCTTCGACTACTTCAACCGCGTTCTCGGGTTCTTGCGCGTCGTCGGATTCTTGCGCGTCGTCGGATTCTTGCGCGTCGTCGGATTCTTGCGCGTCGCCGGATTCTTGCGCGTCGCCGGATTCTTGCGCGTCGCCGGATTCTTGCGCGTTGCCGGATTCTTGCGCGTCGTCGGATTCTTGCGCGTCGTCGGATTCTTGCGCGTCGTCGGATTCTTGCGCGTCGTCGGATTCTTGCGCGTCGTCGAGCCCCTTGGTCTGTATCGCTTCGTCGAATGTTTCAGCGCCCTCGTTTTCAGCGACCGCCTCCGACGCCGTCGCGAGACTTTCCGTTTCTTCGAACGGGACAAGTTCTTGCGAATTATCTTCCGATTCTTTCAATTCGACGGGTTTTTTTTGCGCGACTCGCTCGATTTGGGCGAGTAATCCTCCAAACGCCTGCTCTTCTTCAGGAGTCGAAGACTTCGTTCTTCTCTTTTTCTTCGGCTTGGCGTTTTTGTCTTCCGATTCTTCACGCTTGATCGGCGCTTCTTCCGCTTCTCCCGTAGTCGCGGCGCGTCGCGTTTTCTTCGCCGCGATCGACGCGGCCGCCACTACGTCGTCGATAACGTCGGATCCCAAAGATTCGCGCGATCGATCGGCGCCAAGAGCTATTTCGACGGGACTAGGCGCCTTTTTACGCGCTTTAGACGCCTTTGATTTTTTGTCGTCGACGTTTTTTTTCGATTTTGCGTTCTTCTTCGAATTAGGCGCGTTCTTGATTTTTTCTTTTTCGTCGGACGCTTGGTCGGGCGCGTCCTTGCGCTCGTTTGAATCTTGGGCGAGCAAATCTTGCAGGTCGTCCCAATCGCTCTTCTTTTTCTCTCGTGCCATCTTACAAACTTGTATTCTATGAGTTCAATTTCGTCGCGCGTCTTGCGAGGCGTTTTCTTACAACGCTTTAATAAACGCTTAATGCCGTAATTTCAACGTTAAGACGCGCTATTTGGCTTCACGCCTGTTTTTGCAACAAGGACTTACGACTAATCGAGTCGTTGCGATCCTTGAAAAAATGGGCTTGAAAAGGGGGGGACGCGACTAAACGATCGCGTCGATAGTTTTGTTTTGTAACGGCGCTTAAAACGGGAACGTCGGGCAAAAACGACCTTGCGCTCCGACCTTCGTCTTCTCTAAAGCGCCGCGCCTTCCGCTTCCTTCCTATTGTAACGTCGACGTTGCGTTCTGTCAAGTTGCGATAAAAAGCGCCAAGTAAATTACTTCAAACGTCAATCAAAAAGAGGTTCGTCATAGGAAGAATCTGATTTTTTTTTGTCGTTCCAGTTCAAGTCTTCGCAGGGAATCGTCGTTTCGTTCGTATCGGAATCAAAATCCAACGTCTCCGTAGAAGCGTCTTCGTCTATCAACGCCGTCGTCGCTTCCGAATCTAATACTTCGGAAACGTTTTGTCGACTATTTGTCGCACGTTCGGCTCGACGACTCGCCAAACGTCGTTGAATTGACGAGATAATCGGAGGACCGACCGCGAGCAGAATCGCGCCTACAAGACCTGGCGTCTTTGCGTCGAAGAGGAAAAACAACGCCGTCCAAACGCAGATCAACGTTCCAAAAAGGGCGCTACGGAATCTTCGCGAAGTCGACTCTCTCTTCAACAGATTCAACAAAACGGCGGTTGTCGCCAAAATAAAGGCGCAGGCGGCATAGGACGAAAGGCGCCGTCTATCGGAACAACGCGGCGCCGCAAAAACGACGCGTTCCGGATTCTCGTCGGTTGCGCCGACTAACAGACTTGCTTCAGAACCGACGTCCAACGTCCAAAGGCGACGCGGCAAAGACGAGTCAAATTCTTCGACGTCTGCGGAACTCAAATCAAAACGACCGTTTTCGGCAAGTTTGTCTTTTTGCGCCAAAATTTCGAGCAATCTGGAATAATTCCAAGAAACCCAAGGGGAGGATTCCAAATTAAGCGCGTCGATTATGTTTCCCTTTTCCACGCAAAAAACTGCCTTGCGTTGATTTTCCGTCAATTCGTTTTGAGGCCGTTCCAAATAAGGAAAACGTTTGAGTTCCTCTTCGAAACGAAGCCACAGAGTCGCCCAGCGCGCGCGAAGACGTTCAAAATCGTCGTCTCGCGTTTCAGCGACTAAAGCCGCGTCGCGTTCAAAGGCGTCAAGCAATTCGACCCCGCGAGAAATCGTCAATTTGAACAGCAATTCGGAAGCGTCAGTGTAAGCGATCGGCTCCTTGAAAGACAGAGCGCGTTCTTCTTTCGTCGGCGTTAAATTGTTCGTTTTACCAAGATTACGCTGAAAGACTTGCCAACGTTTTCCGATAGATTCCGTGTTCTCAAAGGCGCAAGCCCAGATCGTTTGTTCGGGCTTCACGTCTTCAATTTGCACGAAACGAACGTCGAATACTTCGTCGCCCTTAGTTCCGAAGGCCGTTTGGTCGTTTTCGTCGACTTTGCCCGCTCCTTGAAAGGATATTTCAAGGAATTTGGCGTATTTCGTCGAATCTAAATCGACTTTCCAGCGTCGTTCGTCCAAACGTTCCACCAGACGACGCGAACCGTTGACGCTTGCTTCAAGAATTTTGCAATCCTTTGGAGCGACTACGACGCAGTTTTCAAGATCGCTCGGAGGAATCAAGAAATTGACCGCGCCAAAATAATCGCGGCGTCCGTTCACGAAAAACATATAACGCGCCAAGGAAACGCTAAGTTGATCTTGTTCCGTTTCAAAAGCGGCCGACGCGCCCTCGTTACGTTCGTAAACGTAAAACTCGTCGACGCTCATTCCTACGTCTTCGTTGACGCGACGCATTACGCTCGAGTCGGACGCGACGCTTCGATCGTTTGTTTTTGCAGTCGCGTCTTGCGCGGTTTTTTCGGCGTTTTCTTCGTTTGAAGTCGAGGACACGTTGCCGTTCTTTGCAAGAGCGGCAGTCGAGGAATTGACCGAAGGCGGCGAGAAGGAGGCCGCCGCTTTCCATTCGTCGGAACCTCGCGTCAATTCGCGCATATTTTGGGTCGACCAGGACAATTCTAGGGACTTGTCTCGTTTGGGCAACATAACGTAAGTTCTTACGCCGGAGACGTCTTCGCGTTCCGAACCGGGCAGGAGAACGTATCGCGGCAAACGCAAACCTTCTCGTCCTCTTTTGAAAGTCGCGTCGAATTTTAAAACGACTTCGTCTTTCATAAGTCGTTTAGGCTCAAACATAACGGCGCGCGCTCCAGACGGGGCGGTCGTTTCGGAAAGGTTGAAATCAGCGTTTTGGTCGGGCGAATCAATGGTAAAAACGTCGTCTAGTAGCACAAAGAAACGTTCGACTCGTCCGTTTTGGATCGTTAACTTAAATTCAACCGACGCTTTCCAGTCTTCGGCGTATTTGTGATACGTCACGATATGCCCGACGCCTGAAATTTTGGGGGCGTTCGCTCTTGCCGTAAAACGCGCCAAATCGGACGCAAGTTCCGTCTGATTCGACGATCGTTCGTCCTTTTGTTCTTGCGCGCTCGCTTTCGCAGGCTCCAACTGCGCGTAAGATTCGTCGACGTCGACGAACGCGGTTTGGACGTCGTTGTTTTTATGAGAGGAGAGAGCGATTTCATACGCGCGCACGCGATAAAGGGAACCGTCGGGTTCCTCGCCAAGTTCCTTGAAACTCGCCTGATCCATTGGATTCCAAGAGGCCGGCGGCGTAAATTCTACATAGACGTTTTCGTCGCAGTAAATTCTCGCAAAACTTTTTAGCGCCAACGAATTTTGAAACGCGACGTCCGGCAAAACGTCTTCTTTGTCGATTCGCGTTTTCGAACGTCCGACAATTTCAAGAGAATACGTTCCCTTTAAGGGCGATTCGAAAATTAACGTCAATTCTTCGTCCGTCGGTAAGCATTTGGGCTTTTCAAGCGCTTTTCCTTGTTCGTCGAACAGTTTAATTGAATCGACGACAAAAGATTTAGGAACGCCGAGCGTCAAACGAAAAGTTTCGGCGTCTGTTTCGAAGCGCGCTTGAACCTTCGTTTCGAGATATGAAGGACGAAAAACATAGGTCTTTATTTCGGATAGGTTAATAGCGCCGGAAGCGACTCGCATAGAGACGAAAGCGTCTTTCGGCGTATTGGCAAGGTCGCATACGGCAAAGGGCGTTTCGTCAAACGCGCCCCACGCGGACTTGAAAGACGAAACCGACACGTTGGAATCGGGCGCGTAGGAACAAATCGCGTCGGAACAGGGAACAAGCGCCAGCCAATTTCTGGTCGTGCGCGCATCGCGACAAAGGAAACGCGGAATTTGCAGACGTCCAATTCCCGAGAAGTCGCGCGCGACGAAATCCGCATTAAGCGTGAACGAACCAGAAATAGGCTTGTCAAAAACGACGCGCAACGTAGGGTCTTGAACGCTTGGCGGCTCAAGGGAGGCGATTTCTGCGACGTCGCACTTGCAGTAGCCCGAAAAAGCAAAGGACGGATCGCATTCGATTTCAAGGCGTTGAATTTTACCGATGGAAACCTGACAACGGAACAGCGCGCGAAGTTCCGTCTGAGTCGGTCTGAGTCGCGCAAGCGCGTATTGTTCGACGTTGAAAGTCGACCTTGAGTCAAGAGAAGGCGCGTAGCCTTTTTTGACGGTCAATCGATCGATCGGTCCAAGTTCCGCGACGAGACGATTCGAACTTCTAGTCGTTTTTCCCAACGCGTTGGGAATATCCAAGGTCGGCGCGTCGCTCGGAACGCTCAATTCTACTCGCGCCGAAGGACAGCGCAAGATTGGAATGGAAATTTCTTCCTCGTTTTCCGAAAAGGACGGAAGAGCGACCGTCAATTCTAACGTATGTTCTCCGGGACTTGAATCGATTATTTCAAACAATATTTCGTCGCGTTGGACGTCGTAAATCGGAGCGATCGCTTGTTTGTCAAATCTTGCGCCAATGTCCGGCGCCAACTGGACGGTCGGTAGGGAAACTACGGCGTCAGATTCGTCAAGACAAATCTGATACGTAATTTTCAGATTGTAGGGCAAGAAATTCCCTTCGCCGTCGTATTCGACGCCGCCTTCGTAACGCGCGTCGACGACGCGCCAATTTTTTTCTCGCGGTCGCGACTTTAAGGCGTCGTGAATCGTATTGTAAAAATTCGATTCAATCCAGTAATAGTCGCCCGAAACGCGTCGATTTTTATCGATCGGCGCGAAGACGCGATAAGGATCGTTCCAAGCGCCGCGTTGCGTATCCTTCGTTTCGTCGGAATTGCTCGACCGCGCGCCGGACGTCGTCTTTTCGACGAGCGCGGCGTCTTGGTTCGTTTGATATTCGCTTTTTTGCACGGTTCCAGCAGACGTCGATTCGTCG
>JAZUGM010000120.1:0-4503 GCA_045641205.1 Thermoguttaceae bacterium | reverse complement strand
TCGCGGCGGGGCAGTTGGCACAAGGCGAAACTTACGATATGTTGCGCAAAGTCGTAGGAATTGTGTTTGTCGATTTTCCGATTTGGTCGGAATTGGACTGCAAAAAAATTAAAAATTTGGCGCCCGACTTGGAGAAACAAATGAAAGAGACGCAATTTGAAACGATCAAATTAATGTCGATCGAGAATCGCGTCGTGTTCAGCGATTGTTTGACGATTCACTTTGTGCGAATCCCGCAAGTCGGCGAGCCGTTGGCGCCAAATATGCGCGACCCGCAACTAATCGACTGGTTGAAGGCGTTTCGTTTTCCCGACTCGACGTCTGCGGAAGAACTGTTACAAATGGAAAGAAGGACGCCCGATTTAAAGGAGTTGAGAAATCAAATGTATCAAGTGTTAACGACTCCCGCGCAACGGGATTATATCGAAGAAAGTCAACGTTTCTATACGACTCAACAAACAATTTTGAAACAGTTGAAACAGCAAGAAGCCGAAATACGAAAAAAAGACGCCGAAATGCTATTGATGTTTTGCGGTTTTCTTGCCGAAACGGCGTCCTACAAATTTAACGTTCCCGTTTCCGAAGTGGAGCCGTTGTTGGAAGGGCTAACGTTGAAAGAGCTTGCCTCTGTTCGTAAATCGCTGAGGTCGGTCGTCGATTACGACGAATTTGTCAAAATCGTTTCGGAGAAGCGACAAGATCCGAGTGAGAATTGATTTTGGCGGCGCTTTGAGTCGAAGTAAGCCGACGCAAAAAACGACGCGCGTTTTCGAACTTTTTTCCGCTATATGTCGCGGCGGTTCTGGACGTCCTCGTTTGTTTCCGGGGTTTGATACGGCGTTCAAATTGAGTGTCGCCGAAGGCGCGGGCTTGGGGTTATAAACGCTACGACTACGCGGAAGCGCGTCCGAAATCGTTGGTTTTTGGGGTAATTCCAGCCGTCGAATTTCATTTGACGGTTTTTTGGAACGTTTTTTTTTCTTTTTACGACGACAAGCAGGGGAGTTTTTTTTGTTTAACGTAGTTCCCAAAATAGAACGCGTCGAATCGAATCGACGTCAACGCACATTGGCGCGTCAAGTCGACGTCGCGGGCTTCGGGCATTGGTCGGGGCAAGACGTCGTTTATTCTTTTCGACCCGCTCCTGAAAATTCGGGCGTTCGTTTCTTTCGCGTCGACTTGCCCAATTCGGCGCCTATACCCGCGCTTGTCGAAAACCGCGTCGCGACGCCGCGCCAAACGAGCCTTGTCGTCGGAGATGCGCGCGTCGATATGGTCGAACACGCGCTCGCGGCCTTGCGAGGCGCGCGAATTGACAACTGCGACGTGCTGGCGAACGCGGTCGGGGCGCCCGGCTTGGACGGCTCCGGCGCGCCCTTTGTCGACGCGTTTTTGAAGGCGGGTACGGTCGAACAAGAGGCGGAGCGCGTTTTACTTCGCGTCGTTTCCGCCGGTACTTTTTTCGACGAGCGCGGCGGGCGAATTGAAGTCGCGCCAAGCGAAGAAAATCGCCTGATTTACGAGTATCGCCTTCATTACGACAAGACGTCTCCTATTCCGAATCAAGTCGCGCGCTTCGACTTTTCGCAAGCGCCCGAAATATTTCAACGAGAAATCGCGCCCTGTCGAACTTTTTTAACTTTTGAAGAGGCGACTGGACTAAGAAATATGGGGTTCGGTCTACGCCTCGAGCCGAAAGACGTGCTTGTTTTTGGCGAGAACGGTCTGATCGACAACGCGCTAAAATTCGAAAACGAATGCGCGCGCCATAAAATTCTCGATATGATCGGCGATTTTTCCTTAGCGCCCGTCGATTGGGAAGGGGAGTTTCGAGCGTTTAAGACGGGGCACCAGCAGAACGCGGACGCGTTGCGAGCGCTTATGAATTCCGTCGATTTTCGTTGACGTCCGTAAAATTGCGGAACGTTGCAATTTGCTCTTTTCATTTTTCGTCGTAATCGCTACAATATCGCCGATAAGAACGGAACAAGGAACGTTCCGTTAGAACTTTTCAGAATTAGGACGAATCAATGGACAAAGTTCGAATAGGCGTGGCGGGCGCGGGGCGTCTTGGCGGTTTTCACGCGTCGAAAGCGGCGCAAAATCCCGAAGTGGAATTTGTCGGAGTGGTCGACGTCTTCGAAGCGAGTCGTAAACGCGTCGCGGAACAGTGGAACGTCAAAGATTTTGCGACGTTCGAAGAGATTTTGCCGCAAGTCGACGCGATGATTGTCGCGACTCCTTCTACGACGCACGCCGAAGTCGGACGTCAAGTTTTGAACGCCGGAAAACATCTTTTAATCGAAAAACCGGCGACGACCGACGGGCGTTCCGCGCTCGAGTTGGCGCGTCTTGCGCGCGCTAAAGGGCTCGTGATGCAAGTCGGACACGTCGAACAATATAATCCCGCGTGGCAAGCGGCGACGAAGCGCCTGTTCGAAGTTCGCTCCGGCGCTTCGCCCGCGTTTATCGAGGCGGAAAGAACAAGCGGATACACGTTTCGCTCGACCGACGTCGGCGCCACGCTCGACTTGATGATTCACGATCTCGAGCTTGTTCTTTCGTTGATACCGTCGGAAGTGACGCGCGTTTCCGCCTTTGGATTTGCGCAATTTGGCGGCTTCGAAGACGCGTCCTTTGCGACGCTGGAATTTGCGAACGGATCGATCGCGCGACTAAAGGCGTCTCGAATCGAGCAGACTCCGACGCGCAAAATGACGATTCGCACGAAATCGCAAGCGCTGTTCGTCGATTTTGCCGCGCGTTCCGCCCTTTGCCAACGTCCGAAGCGGGATATTCTCGACGGAAAATATTCGCCCGAAAACGTCTCTTTTGCCGAGATGAGCGCGCGCGTTCCGAGTTTTATGCGCGAAGAGTACGAAATTGAAGAACTTGTTCACGAGCCGTTCGACGCGTTGGCGCTTGAAAACGACGATTTCGTCTCCGCGATTTTGCGCGGAACGCCTTCGACCGCGCCCGGCGAGCGCGCGGCACGAGCCGTCGAAATTGCCGAAGAAATTACGGCGGATATTCAAGCGCGTTCTCAAGGCGTGCAAACGCCCTCGCGTCGAGCGCTTCGCATCGCGGGATGACGCGTTGTTTTTCAGTCTTTCAACAATTCGAAATCGCGGAGGACGGCGTCGACTTCTTCAAAGTCTTCCGCGTTCAAATTGGCGTCTCCGGCTTTTGCGTTGTCGAGCGCTTGTTCGGGCGTTCTCGCTCCGCAAAGCACAAACGCCTTCTCGTAGCGAGACGCGACCCACGCGGCGGCAAATTGCCCGGAGGTTAGGTCGTAACGTTTGGCGACCGAGCCGATCTCTTTCAAAGCGGCGTTGACGCGTTCGACGTTTTCGGCGGAAAACGTCGGATTGTCGGCGCGCAAATCACCCTTCTCGTAACTGCGTTTCGGGTCGAGCTTGCCCGTCAAAAGACCGTTTTCCAGCGGAGAATACGCAAGGAACGAAACGTTCCTCTCGCGACAGGCGTCAAGAACGCCGTTCTTTTCGACACTTCGATCCAACATCGTGTAACGCTCTTGATCGACGTCAAGCGTTCCATTGGCGCAATATTCCTCGAAAATATCGCGCGTCGTATTCGATATGCCGATCGCTCGAATCTTGCCCTCTTTTCGTAATTCTTCGAGCGTTCCCATCGCGTCCGCGACGGGCGTCGTTTTGTCGCCGATATGATGAATTTGCATCAAGTCGATATAATCGGTTCCAAGTCGGCGCAAGCTGTTTTCGACGCCCTTGCGAATCGCCTCGGGCGCGATCCAACGATAGAGCGCGTACTTCGACATACCGTCAGTAAGTCCGTCGTCGTCCGCGTAACAATGCCATTCTCCGACGCCGGGCGGGAAAGGCTTCGTATCCCAAACGATCCCGCATTTCGACGCCAAAACGAACGAATCGCGACGAACGCCCCGAATCGCCTTCCCGACCGTTTCTTCAGAACGACCGAACCCGTAAAGCGGCGCCGTGTCGATTAGCGTGATCCCTGCGTCGAGCGCGACGCGAACCGTTTGAATCGCCTTGCTTTCGTCGCAACCGCCCCACATCCAGCCGCCCATCGCCCACGTTCCCAACGCGACGACCGACGCTTCTATTTCGGTCGAACCGATTTGTCGATATTGCATAATTTGCCTTTCTTGATTGTTGCGTTTCTCTTTTTAACGCGGAATTTAATGCGAAAGAGCCGAACAGCTTTTGTCGCCCGACGAGAGAACGTTGGAACCAAGCCGAACGAAAAAGCGCGCTTGCTCGGAAGACGATTGTAACAGACCCGAGGGCGAAACGCAAGTTTCTTCTTCGATTTTCTTTCAAACGCGAGGCGTCGGACGCCGTTTTTGGTCAAACGCTCTCGTTTTGACGCGCTTAAACGTTGAAAGAAACGGAATCGTTCACGAAAGCGGAACGTTTGGAAGTGTGAATTCCCCGCCTTTTACGGACCGTTTTTTTTAAAATAAGCGCCGGAACAAGAATCCCGCGCGTAAGCGCGGGCGCG
>JAZUGM010000119.1:0-2341 GCA_045641205.1 Thermoguttaceae bacterium | reverse complement strand
GATCGCGTTTTGGATTATCTCGCCGATCCCGAAACGACGGTCGTCGTTCAAATCGCGCCCGCCGTGCGCGTCGCGTGGGCGGAAGCGTTTGGACTGGAGCCGGAATTCGCGACTCCGAAACGTTTGGCGGCGGTCTTGCGTCGCGTTGGATTCGATTTCGTCTTCGATACGAATTTTGCCGCCGACTTGACGATTATGGAAGAGGCGAGCGAGTTTGTCGAACGATTTACGCATCGCGAACAATACGCTTGGCCGATGTTTACGTCGTGTTGTCCCGGTTGGGTTCGGTTCGTCAAGTCGCAGTTTCCCGAATTTGTCGCGAATCTTTCGACCGCCAAATCGCCCCAGCAAATGTTCGGCGCGATCGCCAAGAGTTATTTTGCGGAAAAGAAGGGAATCGACCCGAAAAAAATTAAGGTCGCGTCGATTATGCCCTGTATGGCGAAAAAGAGCGAATGCGCCATAGACGCGATGAACGACGCGTGCGGCGATCCCGACGTCGACGTCGTGCTGACGACGCGAGAAGCGACGCGTTTGTTCAAAACGAAGGGAATTTCGCCCGAAAATCTCCCGGAAGAGGATTTTGACAGTCCGTTGGGAACCGGGACGGGCGCGGCGGTCGTCTTTGGCGCGACAGGCGGCGTTATGGACGCGGCGCTTCGAACCGCTTATAACTTCGTTACGGGCGAGAATCCAAACGCGGACGCCTTTACGGCAATACGCGGCGTGAAAGCGTGGAAAGAAGCGACGTTTAACGTTCCCGGCGCGGGCGACGTCAAAGTCGCGGTCGTTAGCGGACTTGCGAATACGCGCCGACTCCTTGAAGCGTTGAAAGCGGGCGAAGTCGCCTACGATTTCGTCGAAGTGATGGCGTGCCCCGGCGGTTGCGCGGGCGGAGGCGGGCAGCCAATTCACGAAGGACAAGAATTTGCGGAATATCGCGGCGATCTCCTTTGGAAACTCGACTCCGATATGAAGGTTCGATTCTCCCACGAAAACGAAGACGTTCAGGCGTTGTACGACGAATATCTTACGAAGCCGCTTTCGGAGAAAGCGCATAAGCTCTTGCATACGGATCACGAGGCTTGGGTTATGCCGTCGCAAAAGAAGTAAGACGCGACGATTTTGATTCTGTTGTTCATAAGACGACGTCCTGCGAGCGCTACGCAAGGCGTCGTTTGTTTTATAATCGACGTTCAATTTTAGTAAAACGCGGTTTTGTCGAACGTTTCTCTTTCTTAAAAAGACCGAGAATAGTCTGATTCCCCCCTCTTGCACTACGCTTGCTTTTTTATAGAATAAGCGCGGGGCGCGTGTGGAGCGGTCGCGTCGCGCCTATTTATTTCATTTTTTTTAAAGGACGTATGTAATGTTAAGATGCACGCGCTTTAGCGGGGGAAATCGCAACGGATTTACTCTCGTGGAATTGTTGGTAGTTATTGCAATCATCGGCATTTTGATCGGTCTTCTGCTTCCCGCCGTCCAAGCGGCTCGGGAGGCGGCGCGTCGAATGCAATGTACGAACAATATGAAGCAGATCGCGCTCGCGCTTCACGGGTATCACGATGCGAACGGTCAATTTCCGGCGGCTGCTTGCCAGTTGAAGAATTCGGACGGAAACTTCAACAGTCGCGACCGTTTTTCGCCTTTTACCGTTATTTTGCCGTATGTCGAGCAGAACGCGTACTATCAAGAAATTTGCAACTCGCTCGTTTATCCTTGGATCAACGAATATAAAATAACCGACAAGCCGGTTCCTTCGTTGCTTTGTCCGTCCGACGGCAATTCGACGCAAATTGGAAACAACAACGTCGCGAGAACGAACGTCGTTTACTCGCTTGGCGACGGAGCCCTTCAAAATATCCTGACGAGCGCGGCGCGAAAAGGAGGACGTATTAGCGCCAACGAGAACGTCAGTCAACGCGCGCCCTTTGAGGTCAACAACTGGAAAAGTATGGCGGCGATTACCGACGGAACGAGCAACACGATCGCCGTGAGCGAATCGTTGACGCCCGCGACGAGCAGTTCGAACGCCGTCAAAGGAGGCGCGGCTAAGTTGTCTTTGAATAGCGGCGGGGTAATTTATCCGTCTCGTTGTATGAACGTTCGCGACCCGAACAACCCGAATTTGATCGCCGATGCGTATTTCGCGAAGGATTTTCTACATCGCGGTATGAAATGGACCGACGGCCAACCAGGACTTTCAGGATTCAACACGATTATGCCGCCGAACTCGCCGACCTGTTCCCCGAACGGCAGTTCCGACGCTTGGGGACTTTTCACGGCGACGAGCAATCATTCCGGCGGAGTCAACGTCGCTATGCTTGACGGTTCTGTTCGT
>JAZUGM010000118.1:0-4218 GCA_045641205.1 Thermoguttaceae bacterium | reverse complement strand
AAAGTAATCTATATCGATCCGCCTTACAACACGGGATCGGATTCCTTTTTATATCCCGACAATTTTCGTTCAAATGACGAAGAGTACGATGAAGAAGCCGATTTATACGACGAAGACGGGAATTCGCTCTTCAAAGAAAATAGCGCTACTAATCCGCGTTTTCATTCGGCGTGGTGTTCGATGATTTACTCGCGGTTGTTGTTGGCAAGGACGCTTCTTTCCGACGACGGCGTTATTTTTATCTCGATCGACGATAATGAATCCGGAAACTTACGGAAATGTTGTGACGAAATCTTTGGAGCAAATAATTTTATTGCGCAGTGTAGCGTTCAAAAAAGTACTAATGGGATGGGAGACAAAAAGGGGTTTGCTAAAAACCACGAATTTATCTATTGTTACCAAAAATCTCCCCAAACGTCTTTTGTTGGGTTGAGTCCAAGCAAGGAGTATCTTGAACTCTTTAATAAAGAAGATGAGTTTGGAAAATATAAAATAGACGGTATCTTAATGAAGAAGGGCGCCGGAAGTCGACGAATTGATTCTCCTACTCTTTTTTATCCTTTATATTTTTCTCCCAAAACAGGAAAAGTATCTTTGGAGCCTCAATCAGGTTTCATTGAAAAATTCCCCTATAAATCAGATGGAACAGAGGGGAGGTGGACGTGGGGAAAAGAAAAGGTTAAAAATGAAAGTTTTAGATTATTTGCAAGTCCTAACGGAACGGTTTATATAAAGGATTATTTAACAGACGATAGACGTATGAAAATCAAAACTATTCTATCGGATGTTTCCTATCTGAATGATCGTGCTACAAATGAGATTAAACAATTGTTTTCTGGAAAGTGTTTTGATACTCCCAAGCCTGTAAAATTGATTTATGATCTGATTGATATGACAACCAGTTCTGATGATATTATATGCGACTTCTTTTCTGGTAGTGCAACGACTGCTCATTCAGTGATAGAATTGAATAAGGTAGGCGGAGGCAATCGTCATTTTATTATGATTCAATTTCCTGAACCTTGTGATAGAAAAAGCGAAGCGTACAAATCGGGCTACAAAAACATCTGCGAGATCGGCAAAGAACGCATACGCCGGGCGGGCGACAAAATCAAGAGCGAGAATCCTTTGACGACGGAAGGTCTTGATTTTGGTTTTCGCGTTTTCAAAGTCGATTCTTCAAATATGAACGACGTTTATTACGGGTGCGACGATTTGACGCAGGATATGATCGCGTCGACGGAATCGAACATTAAGCCTGATCGTTCCGACTTCGACTTGCTTTTCAGTTGCGTTCTCGAATGGGGCTTGCCCTTGTCTTTGCCTTACAAGACGGAAAAAATCGAAGGATTTACCGTTCATATTTACAACGATGGGGATTTAATCGCCTGTTTCCAAGAAGGAATCACTGAAAAAGCAGTCGTAGAAATAGCGAAACGCGCTCCCCTGCGCGTCGTCTTTCGGGACTCTTGTTTTGAAAACGTCGCGTCGAAAATCAATCTTTGGGAGATATTCAAACGTTTCGCGCCCGATACGAAGATTAAAACGCTGTGAACGCCCCTTGCGCGTTGATTTAAACAAAAGTTGAAACAAGAACGCGCCGACAATTAAAGTTGAAAGGAAGTCGAGGATATAGCCCGACGTTGGTTTGCTATGGACAAGATGAAAATGGAAACGGTCGACGGAATCGCGCGCAACGTTGAGAAGCTGGAAGAACTCTTTCCGAACTGCGTAACCGAAACGCGCGGCGGGGACGGCTCCTTGAAAAAAGCGATTAATTTCGACGTTTTGCGTCAAATTTTGTCGGGCGAAATTGCCGACGACCCCGAAGCCTACGATTTCACGTGGGTCGGCAAAAAAGCCGCGCTTGCGGAAGCGTACAAGCCGATTCGGAAGACGTTGCGCCCCTGTCCCGAAGAAAGCCGCGATTGGGACTCTACGCAAAATCTCTATATCGAAGGGGACAATCTTGAAGTTCTCAAATTACTTCAAGAGAGCTATCTCGGTAAAGTTAAAGTAATCTATATCGATCCGCCCTACAATACGGGGAACGATTCGTTTCTTTATCCTGATAATTACTTAATGAATAAAGAGGAGTATGAGGAAGGTATTGAATATTTTGATGAAGACGGCAACGTCTTATTTCAAGAAAATTCCAATACCAATCCGCGATTTCATTCCGACTGGTGTTCAATGATTTATTCGCGTTTATTGTTGGCGCGTACTCTTCTATCTGACGATGGCATAATATTAGTGAGTATTGATTATAATGAAAATTATAATTTAAGAAAAATCTTAAATGAAATTTTCGGAGCCTCTAATTTTGTTGGCGAAATATATTGGGAATCGAAAACAAAATCACAAAATACTACGACTGCTTATAATAAACTTCAACCCAAAGCAGAAATGATTCTAGTTTACGCTAAGTTTTCGAAGCGACGTTTCAATTTAATTCCCAAATCTGAAAAATCATATCCATATAGCGACGAACAGGGGATTTATCGAGAGTATCCTCTTGAAGTGATGAACGCCACGGGACAACGTGGTCGTGAAACAATGATTTTTGATATTTCGGATGGAGTTTCCACTGTTTCCCCGCCTGCGGGGAAACAGTGGCAACTTGGGCAAGCCCAAGTTGCCTTCTATAAAAGTTCTGACAACTTGTTTATTCGTGATGGAAAAGTCATTGTTAAGATGCGTCCAGATTTCGAACGCGGAGAAACGTCAGAACCATTTTGGGGGCTTTTTAGCAAAGAAATGGGAACGGCAGAAACTGCTAAAAAAGAATTGTCTTCACTCATTCGAAATCATGGTTTTGAAACAGTAAAACCAGTAGAAATTATCAAACGTTTAATTTATCATTGTTGTGAAGAAACTGATCTAGTCTTGGATTTCTTCTCCGGAAGCGCCACAACCGCCCACGCGGTAATGCAACTAAACGCCGAGCGTCTTAATAACGATGTTAAAATAGGGAATTGCGGGGGGGGGGAGAACTACACTATATATTGGTGCAACTCCCCGAAGTCTGCGACGCGAAGTCTGAAGCGTACAAATCGGGCTATAAAAACATATGCGAGATCGGCAAAGAGCGCATCCGTCGCGCGGGCGACAAAATTAAGAGCGAGAATCCTTTGACGACTGAAGGACTTGATTTTGGCTTTCGCGTTTTCAAAGTCGATTCTTCAAATATGAACGACGTTTATTACGGGTGTGACGATTTGTCGCAGGATATGATCGCGTCGACGGAATCGAACATTAAGGTCGATCGTTCCGACCTCGACTTGCTTTTCAGTTGCGTTCTCGAATGGGGCTTGCCTCTGTCGTTGCCTTATAAGACGGAACAAATCGAAGGTTTTACCGTTCATATATACAATGACGGGGATTTAATCGCTTGTTTCGACGAGGGGCTTTCTGAAAAGGCGATAATTGCGATCGCGCGCCGCAATCCTCTTCGCGTCGTCTTTCGGGACTCTTGTTTTGAAAACGTCGCGTCGAAAATCAACCTTGGGGGGATATTCAAACGTTTCGCGCCCGATACGAAGATTAAAACGCTGTGATTTCCTTTGTCGACGTCGATTTCGAATAGGGCGCGAGGCAAAATCGCGGTTTTGAGCGGAGCGCCTTTTTTTTCTCAAGGCGCTGGAAAACCGATACGATTTGTAGTATACTTTGTCGGGTTGTTTTTACGTGTTCAACGGGAGGCGAGGAATGCGCAATACCAAGGAAACCAACAAAAAGATCGTCGTCGCGCAGAAAGGCGTTTCCTTGCGCGTCAAAATGACGAACGACAAGTATTTTATCGACGTCGTGGCTATGAACAAAGCTACGGCGGAACTATTTTTTCAAATGTTTTTGCCTCCGTCGGTACTTGAAAGTCTTGACTTGTCGACGTTGCGTACAATGAACTCGCGCAACGTCGACGCGGACGGAATCGAGAAGATCGGCGACGTTTTCTTTGTGGTCGATATGAAAGATCGCGGCGGTCAAACGAGTCGTCGCGCGGCTTTTGTCATCGTAACGGAACATAAAACGAAAGACGAGAAGCGAATAGCGATCCAACTTCTTGGCTACGTTAGCGCGTTGCTTGACGTAATGGCGGTTAACCCTGACGTTTACGCCGACGAAAACGGACTTCTGCCGACTCCCTACGTACTCGGCTTTTCGCAAGACGAGCAGCCGAAGCGCCAGCCCGTTCGTTTGAGAGACGTTCTTTGGACT
>JAZUGM010000117.1:0-10789 GCA_045641205.1 Thermoguttaceae bacterium | reverse complement strand
GTTGCGTTTGCGTAATTTCGCTTTGACGTCTTCGTTCGGCTCGAGTCGAGGCGTAACGACGGACGCGCCGACGATCGCTTGCGTCAGGTCGACGTCGAACGATAGGTTCGTTTCCGCGTTTTCCGCCAAATTGTTTACGATTTTAACGTAAATCGTTTTGCCGTCTTCCGATTTCGTCGCGACGGCGTTGATAATCGGATTTTGTCCGTTGAGTTCGGGCGAATCGGACGTCAATTTGACGACGTTCGGCGCGTAGCATTCGCGCCACAGTTTCATTACGACGTAATTCGGCGCGGGATACCAGCCGTTGGCGTCGAAATTGACAAACGCGTTGTCCCACGCGTTCGCCGACTTATGGCGCAAGAAAAGCGCGGGCGCGGCGATCGCGATAACGTCGCTCGCGCGTTCGCAACAGTTTAGGAATCCGCCCGCGTGAAGACCCGTTCGCCAGTCGGTCGATTGCGCGTTCCATTCGGAATTGAAAATCTTAATGTTCGGATTGTCGGAATTGGCAAACGTACCGCGCAAGGATTCAAAGAAACGTTGATTTTCCCAGGGATTTACGGCGAAACCGTCGGGGTTGTCGTAACGGTGCGTCGAGAGGAAGTCGAAATTCTTTCCGGCGAGTTTGACGACGGTCGAATCCCACTTTTTCCTGTCTCCCATATAGG
The DNA here is from genome assembly GCA_045641205.1 of Thermoguttaceae bacterium. Lineage (GTDB taxonomy): Bacteria > Planctomycetota > Planctomycetia > Pirellulales > Thermoguttaceae > RUG369. Next base: position 10,118 of record JAZUGM010000117.1, on the reverse strand, counting down.
AGCCGCAAGCGATTATCTTAATCGACGGATCGATCGCCTTCATACGCGGAACGAGTTTGTTGACAATTTCGGCGTATTCTTCGGGCGGCGTGTCGTTCGGGTTGACTTCGTTGTCGATTTCCCAATATTTGACGCCGTAAGGTTCGGCATGCCCGTTCTTTACGCGCTCGGCGCCCCATTTGGTCGAGGCGTCCCCGTTGCAATATTCTAGCCAGTCGCAAACTTCCTGAAGCCAGTCGTTTTTGCGCAGATTCGGATCTCCGACCGTTCTAACCCATTGTTCCGTGCCGACGTCGACGACCATAATCGGTTCGGCGCCTACGCGATCGCAAAGCGTCATAAATTCGTCGATACCAAACGAATTGACGTCGACGTCGTTCCATAATTCGATCGGATACGCGACGCGGTCGTCTTGAGGACCGACGCCCGACTTCCAGCGATAAGCGGACGCGTAACACCCGCCGGGCCAACGAATAGCAGTCGGGCGAAGGTCGGCGATCGCTTGCAACAGGTCGGGACGCAGACCGCCGGTTTGTTCCTTCCACGAACGCGGAAAAACGGATACTTGGTCGACGTCGACGAAACCGCCTTTTTCGGACGCGAAACTCAAGCGAATCGACGCGGATTCGTAATTTTTCCCGACGGTAAACTCGCCCGACTTTTTAATCCATTCGTTCGAATCGACGTCGAATTTTTCGTCTTTGTTCTCTTCGACGACGCCGAAGGAGACGGCGCCTTTTCCGCGCGTCCAGAACGAATAATCGTAAGTTTCGCCTTCTTTGAGCGCGAAATTCGCTTGCGCGAGCGCGCCTTTGCCGTCGAAGCGCACGTAGCGCGAACTGTTGCGCGCGTCGCCCGAACGATCCGACGCGCGACCTTCGACCGTCCAATAGCGAACGTCGACGGGCGCCTGAATTTTAGGCGTTTCGTCGCGCAAATCGTAGAGCGAGCGGCGTCGCAAATCGCGAACTAACACGCTTCCGAATTCCGCCTTCGTCGCCCACGTGCCGACGCCGACGCAACCCGACTTGGGCGCGTCTTCGTCAAAATCGACGATTTCGTGAATTAGTTCCTGATTGACAAATACTTTAATGTTTTGTCCAATAACTAAAATACGAATGTCGTAAACTTCTCCGGCTTCGATCGGCGGAATTTCCTTTTGACCGCCGATAATATGGCGTCCGTTCGATTTCGGCGTTTCCTTTTCGATTCCGACGTATCGATTGTTCCAGCCGCCAAGATTGAGCCAGTAATAGCTCTTTCCGTCGGGCGAAACGCGGAACATTACGAGGAACCCTTCGGAGCCGGAGACTTTCTTCGCCGTTACGCGGACGTCGTAGTCGGTCCAAGGCGCGTCGCCTTGTTTGTCGGCTCCGAGAATAAAACGACAGTCGGTAGCGGTCGATTTTTGTTTAAGAACGCCGTCTTCAAAACTCCAGCCTGCGACTTTGCCCGCTTCAAGGGAACGATTCCAGACTAATTCGCCCCAAAGACCGCCGTTGCAAGAGTTGTAAATATGTTCGAGGAAATGCGAATAGACGCGTTCGTCGACTTTTCCGACGACTTCTTGCGAATTGATCGCGGCGTCAACTTTGACGGGCGCGCTTTCGTCGGCGCAAGTCGGATTTTCCGATCCGATAAAAAGACTGACGAGCGCCGACGCTCCCAAAAGAAACGCCGACGTTAATAATGTTCTTCTTGTTTTCATAGGATTCTTTTCCATTGGGCAAGACTTTGGACAAAACGAACGACCGCTTTAACGGACGCGCGCGTCGACTAGACTAGCCGACGCGTTAATCATATCAGACGGAATATCGTTTTTCAAGCATAAAGTTTTCAGACGGCGGTTTTTTGTCGATTTCTTGTTCTTGCGCGTAGGATATTGTTCACTCTATATTCTGAGCAAGGTTTGTGTTTCTCCGTAGATGGGAGCTTTTTGGGTTTGTCGGATAATTTCGCTATTATAATGGACGTGTTTTCGGCGGCGCCATCCGCTTGTCTAAAGACAGGCGGCTTATCGCGCGCGCCTTACGAACCATAGTCAAAATATTCCGTGAACGCGTACAAAATAAAAGACGTTTCAACGGGCGCGGCAAAAACGCGACGGTCAGTTATTCCCACGTTTGTTTAAAAACGTTGGTTTTGGTTTATGAGGGCGTCCGCCGATATGTAATCGGCGGGTTCCACGCCCGCCTAACGGCGGGTTTCCGTCCGCAATACGGGCGGCTTTTGCACGCCGACTTTGCCTTGTTTAAAGCCAATCGCCGAAGGTTGCAAATTAGATCGTTCAAGCGTTCGAAAAACGGCGCTTACTCCCCGTCGACAAACGGAGGCTCCGCTCCGTCCAGCTGCGCCAAAGCGTTTTGCGCGGCGTTTTGTTCGGTTTCCTTTTTGTTGTTTCCCCAAGCCGCTTGAAAGAGGCGATCTCCAATTTTTGCGGCGATTTTAAAACAACGTCTGTGCGCGGGTCCTTTTTCGTCCAACAGGAGATATTTCGGCATTAAGTCCGGGTTTTCGCGTTGGATTCTCGTTTGCAACTGCGCTTTGAAATTATTGTCGCCGTTTAGAGAGGTAATTTTCGGCAAATCCAAATCTGTTAGTTCGCGCGCGCCTTCTTGAATTTCCTTGACGTTCTTCGATCCTAGAAACGCTAAAATTTCCTCGTCGAAGTTGAGATCGACGAACCGTCTGGCGCTTTCGTATCCTCCGTCGAGCAAAATCGCTCCAATTACGGCTTCTAAGACGTTTGAGACGAGCGAGTCGGGCACGGCGCCGACGCCCTTTCCAACTTGAAGAAACTGATCGAGTCCCAACTTCAAAGCGATTTTTCTGCAAGTCTTACGACTGACGATCGCGCTTTTTACGCGGGATAGATCCCCTTCCGTGAATAGAGGCAGAAGTCGATAGAGCGTTATAGAGACGACTTGTCCTAAAACTGCGTCCCCTAAAAATTCGAGTCGTTCGTTAGATTCGAGATGCGCGTTGGCGCACGACGAATGCGTAAGAGCCTGTTTGAGCAATTTTTTGTTTTGGAAACGATACGCGATACGAGCTTCGCATTCGGAAATAAGGTCTTCAATACTATTCATTTCAACGCGTCTCGACGTTCTTCCGTCTGGAAGTCGTAAACGTTTATTTTCTTCGAGTTCGAAAAGCGCGAACTCAGTCCGTTCCGGCGCTTAAGTAAACGATCGGATTATTGCCGCAATTAACGCGAGAAGCGTCAAGCCTAACAAAGGCGTCAGCGCGAATTTAACTAAATTGGCGTTTCGTCGTTCCAATCGCGCGATTTCTTCTTCGATTTCCTTTGGCGTTTTTTTATCCGAAAGCGCCCTGTTTGGAGGCGGGGACGGCGGGACGAGCGTTCGCGACTTTGAGGCGGTCTTTTCGGCGCGCGAAAAAGGATCAAACTTGTTCGATTTTGGAACAATTTCTCGCTCGCCCGATCTTGAACGTGAAGACGCGCACGCCTCTTTTCGAGTCGAGCGACCTCCGTAACCGCCGCCGGGACGCCCGTTTAATTTTGTTCCTTGAAAAAAGAAGAATTCTAAATTTTCGTCGGACCAGAAATTGTCGTTCTTCGCCAAGAAACGGTAGTTCTTCAACATTTCGCGCGGAACCCACCGTTCCAAAACGTCGGCGACTTCGCTTGCGGAACCGACGTATTTCGCGCGCGTCGCCGGATCTTTCTCCAGCATTTGCATCGTCAATCGCGACAATTCTTGGGGGAGCGTCGAATCGTATTCGGCAGGAGGCGGAGGAGCGCTTCCAAGCATTTGCGCGCGCAACGTTTCGAGCGAGCCGTCCGAAGGGTAAGGAACCACGCCCGTCAACATAAAGTACAACGTGCAACCGAGCGAGTAGACGTCCCACATTGGATTGGGATTTTTAACGCCTCCAGACAAGAGCTGGTCGGGGGCGAGGTAGTCCGGCGTTCCCTGAACCTGCAACATCATCGCCTGCGCGGCTTCTTTAGACCTGAAATAGGTCGTCGCGTTTGCGTTTTCCCACGCTTCGACGATTTCGCCCAAGGAGGAAAAATTCGATTCGTTCGAAAAATTCTTGATAGCCGTCGTCATACCGAAGTCCGCCAATTTGACCTCGCCCGTCTTCATTAACAAGATATTACCCGGCTTGACGTCGCGATGTATGACGCCCTCTTTGTGCATATAAGCCAAGCCCTTGGCGACTTCCGCAATAATGTACGCGGCGATTCGATAATGCAAGCGTCCCTTCGATTTGACGTGTTCGGTCAGCAATCGACGCGCGTCCCCGCCGTCGACGTATTCGGAAACGCAATAATGCACGGAAGCGTCTTTCGACGATTCGTAACAACGCACTAGATTTCGATGATCGAGTCTTTTGGCGATTTCGACTTCGCGTAGGAACTTTCCGATCGGCTCGAGGGTCTTGGCGTTTTTGAAGGGCAGAACTTTAATCGCAACGTCGTCTTTCGTTCTTGCGCCCGTCTTGTCGGCGTTTGAAACGTTTCGCGTCGGTCGCGCAAGGAAGACTCGTCCGTAACCGCCGCGCCCTAGCAGGTCGACGATTCGATAATTTCCGAGCGTAAAGGTCGAACGCCCGCAACATAACTGCGACGCTTGCCATTTGTTGACGGCGTTCTTTTCTAGGAGAACGTCGATTAAATATTTGTCGAATTTTTCCTGAGTTTCGGGCGTCAGTAATTTCGCGAGTTCTTCCTCTGATCGAGCTTTTTGTTCCTCTTCTTCGTCGGGTTCGTCTTCTCCTAAATCAAAGAGCTTGTCGTCAACTTCGAAAAACGTTTCGCTTTGCTCTTCGTTTTTTTTGACGTCTTTTGAAGCAAAATCGACGACCAACCCTTCAAACATATCCGCTTCGACTTGCGTTTTATTTGGGGACTCGTCGTTTTTTTGTTCTTTTTCGTCGGGACGTTTGTTTCCAGCCGTTACGTCGAGCGGGTCGTCAAACGTCGCTTCGTAGAGATCGAAACCGAGATTCAATTCGGGAAAATCTTGCGCGTAATCGGAAGGATCGAGCCCCAGCGAGTCTGTTTCTTCCGGGAAACGTAAGAAAGCGCTCAAAGACTCTTCGCGGCTTATGTTCTTGTTACGTTTGGCGGGCTTGTTAGAAAGGAGATCGGAGAAATCAAATTCGTCGTCGTTTGAACCGAATCCTTCCAACTCGTTTGACACGGATTCGGGCTTCTCTTCTTGGTTTTCTATTTTGACGTCCAAATCCGCGCAAATTCTTCGAAACGCCTCCTGAAAGGAATCGTCGAGAACCTCGTCCGAAACGATACGACTATGCCGAATGCGCTGATATAGGGTTGGAACAGACGTCATATTCACTCTTTCAAGCGTCTTACGAGCGACGAACGAGTCGAGCCCGTCGCGGAAGAATTCGCCGCGTTTTTTCCGGCGTTTTACGCGTTAATCGCGCTCCCATACGCTCCAATCGGGTTGCGCGGCGTTAAAGGTTGTTTCTTGTCGCGTCGTCGGATGCGTCAACGTTAGGGACGACGCGTGCAAACAGACTCCCAACTGCGGAATCGGTCGGGCTCCGTATTTGCCGTCCCCCACGATAGGGGCGCCTATGTTCGACAATTGGAGTCGAATCTGATGTTTTCGACCCGTCTTCAAATCGACGTCGATCAACGTCGTATTTTTAAAACGTCGGACGACGCGATAAGTCAGACGCGCCTCTTTCGGATCGAATTTTTTGTATCGTTCGTAAACGTCGACGCATGGTTGGGGAATCCAGAGCCGACGATTCGCCTTGTCTTCGCAAATTACGTCGACAAGTTCTTGTTCGTTTTCCTGTAGAACGCCCTCGACGAGCGCGCGATAACGCTTTTGAACTTTATGATCTCGAAACTGCGCGTTGAGTCGTTCGGCCGCCTTGGAATTTCTTGCGAACACGACGACGCCGGAAGTAGTCAAATCGAGGCGACTGACGACTCCGAGATAGACCGCGCCCGGTTTGTCGTACTTTATTTTGACGTAACGTTGCGCCAACGTAAACAACGACTCTTCGTCTTTTTCGGCGCCCATCGTCGCAATTCCGACGGGTTTGTCGACAACCAACAGACGAGCGTCTTCAAAGAGAACGCGCTTCGCAAAGCGATCGACGTTTCTTAATTGAGCCGCGACTTGACGTTCTTCTTGTTCGCGCGAATTTCGCGCCGTTTGTCGACGTCGATCGGCTTCAAATCGTCTCTTGAACTTTTCCAAGCGTCGTTCCCCTTGAACTTCGAGTTTTTTCACACGTTGAATTTATTTATTGGCGGCTTTCTTCTGCGCTTCCAGCACGAGGTCGGGTCGGTTCGTCGTAATGCTGACGACGCCCCATTCGACAAGGCGTTCAATGTCTTGAGGATTGTCGGCGGTCCAGCACATTACGGTAATTCCGGCGTCGTTCAGAATCTTAAGGAATTCGGGCGAAACGGCGTGATATTCGACGTCGACGACGTTCGTATTGCACTTTTTCAACGTGTCGATAATCTTTTGCGCCATCGATTGCGGCGTTTCATTTTCAACTTTGAAAGAAACAAGCCACGCGACGCAGAGATTCGGCTCCAATTCGCGCATTTTCTTTACGCGGTCGGCGTTGAAGTCAATAACGATCGCCGTCGAGACCATATCGAACTTGCGGACGCCTTCGACGATTTTGTCTTCAAAGCCGTTTTCTTTAACTTCGATCACGGGACGCGTTTTCGTGCCTTTGAACAACGCAAGCGCGTCTTCGTACAACGCGACTTTTTCGCCCTTGTATTCTTCGCCTTTCCAAGACCCGAAATCAAGCGTCGCCAACGTCTTCGAATCGACCGCTTTCGTGGCGCAGTCGTATCCGGTCGTGCGCTTCAGATTGCCGTCGTGCGTCAAGAACAACACGCCGTCCGTAGTGGAATAGACGTCGAATTCGGAGCCTTGCGCGCCGACTTCGATCGCTTTTTTAGCCGCCGCCAACGTGTTTTCAGGGGCGATCGCCGAAAAACCGCGATGCGCGACCGTCGGCGCGGAAGGCACGGGCGGGAATTTCGCTTCTTGAGCGCTCGCCGTTATCGAGACAAGGAACAGACCTACGACGACGAACGCCGACAACGCTTTTTTCATTTTTCAATCCTTTCGTCAGTTATTGGAAACGCGTTCGGTATTAGACGCGCTGGCAATTTCATAACGACGACTCGAAGAGGACGCAAAGGGCGCCTTTGTCGAGTCGTCGAACTTCGCGTCTGGAAACGCGACCTTAATTCTTCTTGATTTTAACAGAGGTTTGAAGTTAATTCAATCTAAAGGGCTATTTTTTTTTATTTTTTTCCATACCCCTTTTTCATTCCGTTGATTTAGCGACGTTAAAACGCTTATGCCAAAAAAATCGACCCTTTGGCAAAGCGTTTTGTCAACGTCGGCGCTCAACTAGCAAAATCGATTCGACTCGTCGCCAAGAGTCGATTTCTGACGCAAGACGTGGTGGTAATGTTGCGCGAATCGGTGCGACTCGTCGCGAACCGACTGCAACAACCTTAGCGCGAAGGATCGACGACTCAATTTTAGCGGCTCGTCTTGATCGGGAACATAGATTTCTTCTTCTCTTTTGGCTAGCGAAATAACGAGTCCAGGTCGACAGGCGGCGGTTTCCAACGCTTTTAGCGCCGCGTGAAGCTGTCCTTTTCCTCCGTCGATCAACAAGACGTCGGGCGGGGGATTGTTGGGGTCGTTGAAGGCGAATCGCCTTGCGACGGCTTCCGCGATCGAGGCGAAGTCGTCGATTCCTTGAACGGTTCGTATTTTGTAACGTCGATAACCCGGCTTAAAGGGGCGTCCGTCGACAAAATGAACGAGAGACGCCACCGTGTCTCGACCGCCTAGATGCGCTATGTCGACGCCTTCGATCACGCGAGGAGGCTTCGGCAATTTAAATATTTTTTGCAGACCGACGACGCCCCGTCTTGGGTCGATTTGAAAGACTTCCGGCTGAACGTTTTCGTCAAGTTTGCCCTTTTCCTTTAGGGACTCTAGCGCGAGAAGTTGATCGCGAAATTCCGCCGCGCGTTCGTACTGTTTTGCCGCCGACGCTTCCAGCATGTCTTTTTTTAACTCGCTAAGGAGCTTAGGACGGTTTCCTCCGAGAAATTCTTGGAGTCGCCGAATATTCCGCCGATACGCTTCGACCGAAATTCGATCGCAACAGGGCGCGGAACATTGCCCGATCGACGCCAAAATACAAGGACGCGTCCAACGACGTTCGCGATCTTTCGAGTCGATCGCGAGCGAGCAGGTGCGAAACTTGAATATTTTTTGCAAAACGACGATCGCGGCGCGAAGTTTGACTCCGCTGAGGAACGGTCCGTAGAGTCTTACGCTGGAACTTTGAGGCGAACGCGTCGCCTCGACGCGCGGGAATTCTTCTCGAACGGTAATTTGCAAATAAGGAAAACTCTTGCCGTCCTTTAATTCGCGGTTGTATTTCGGCTGAAGATCCTTGATGAGGCGCGCTTCCATTAGCAACGCGTCGATTTCGCTTTCAGCCGGAATAAAATCGATGTCGCGAATTTCGCGAACGAGCGAGCCGGTGCGCTGGTCGTCGATCGCATCGCGACGGAAATAACTGCTCGCGCGATTACGCAGACGCTTCGCCTTGCCGATATAAATCACGCGTCCTTGTCCGTCTTTCATCAGATAGACGCCGGGCGTCATTGGGAATTCTTTGACTTTTTCCGCCGCTTGGGCGTATCCGCGCTGGATCGCGCGATAATCGTCTTCTGAAAGGGGCGGGAGAACGAGCGGGGAAGAGGGATCGCGCTTAGGGGGCGCAAGATTTACGTCGTCGAAAATGGATACGTTGAAATCGCGCTCGGCGTCTTCGCCTATCGGGGCTTTTTCCGTTGGAGCGAACCGATAAAAGACGCGTTCGCCGTCGGGACGTTCGTAATAAACAGGTCGCGCGGGTTGTTTTGAGGGGACTCCGCTTGATTTTTCGGAATCAGAAGGCGAGTCGTCGACGTTGGGGAAAGTCGGTTCGGTCATCGGAATTACGTTTTACGTAGGGGGAAAAATACGTTTGTAACGTTTGATCTAGTAATTATAGAACTTCTCAACCGTTTGACAAGCGTCTTCCAAGAATCCTACGTTAAGAATAAATTTCGATCCTTCTCATTCAAGGTGGCAAGAAAACATAAAAATTTGGCGTCTCGCCTCAGATTTACGGGGGGTGATTGTAGTTTTCTTCGAGCGCTTGACAAGCGTCTTACAAAGTTACGGGACAGGAAAATTTCGATCCTTCTCATTCAATGTGGCAAGAAAACGTAAAAATTTGGCGTCTCGCCTCAGATTTATGGGTGTGATTGTAGTCTTCTTCGAGCGTTTGACAAGGGGCGGCTCGTTTCCTTTACGATAGGCGTAACGTCGCAACCTATTTTTTTTGTTATAGTTAGTAACGTTTGTGTTGACTGTTCTTTTTTTCATTTTTGAAGAAACTCAATTTTTTTGCATAAAACGCTTGAATTTCGACGTCGAGTTTTGCATAATATAGTCGTTCGTTTTCAATTTGTCCTTAGAGTTTTGTCAACGAGAGGAAAGACGTTATGGCGAATCGACGAGACTTTTTTAAAGGCGTCGCGGGACTTTCCGCACTGGCGACCGCCGCGCTTGCTTACGGCTCCGAAAGAAACTTGCGCGACGACGTGGAAGAAACCAAGCTGATTATGAAGGATCGCAAGTCGCGTTTTAATATGGCGACTTACGCCGCGCCCGCTATTTCGAATATTCGCGTCGGGTATATCGGAATGGGCGGACGAGGGCAGGCTTCGATGCGGCGTCTTACGCAAATGGAAGGCGTGGAAGTCCGAGCGATCGCCGACTGTTACGAATTGCCGATCGAAAACGCTCGACAATATTTGAGGAGTATCGACTACCCCGCGCCGACGGAATATTATCGAGACGAGAACAGTTGGCGGGATATGCTCGACCGAGACGATCTCGACTTGATCTACGTTACCACGCCGCAGTATTGGCACGCGGAAATGGCGAGCGCGATTATGGAGTCGGGCAAGCACGCCGCAAGCGAGGTTCCTTTGGGATATACGCTTGCCGATTGCTGGAAATTGGTCGAGACGTCGGAACGAACGAAGAAATATT
>JAZUGM010000116.1:0-5941 GCA_045641205.1 Thermoguttaceae bacterium | reverse complement strand
AAGGAACTGCGCGACGGTTTCTTAACAGGCGTCGAAGGCGTTTTTCGCGAGCCGTCGGGCTACGACGGCGAGGGCGTCGACATCCACGCGTTTGGCGCGGAATTTCCCCCGAAAATCAAAATGAAACTTCCAAGCCAGATTTTTGCTTGATTTGAAACTAACGCGCGCTCGACGCCGTTGCGATCGTCGCGGCGTCGAGCGTCGAGTTCCATTTTGGCGCGCGCGCCAATAGACGCCGAAAGTCGTCGCGCGGACGATCGCGTTTAGACGGATATTCAGCGCGCCGGATATTCAACGCGCGCGTTATTTCGTCAATTTTTCTTGAAACGCGGCGTCTTTCGCTTCGATTTTTTCAACGAGCTTCTTCTTGAACGCTTCGAGCGCGTCGGCAAGTTGCGGGTCGGCTAACGCGAGCATTTGCACGGCGAGAATACCGGCGTTTCGCGCGCCGCCGGAGCCGGTTCCAACCGTCGCGACGGGCACGTCGCCCGGCATCTGCACGGTGGAAAGGAGGGAGTCGAGTCCGCCTGCCAAGTCGGTCTTAACGGGGATTCCGATCACGGGCAGAGTCGTGTGCGACGCGACGACGCCCGCCAAGTGCGCGGCGCCGCCCGCCGCCGCGACAACAACGCCCAAGCCTCTTTTTTTAGCGGTCGCGGCGTACTCAAGAACCTTGTCGGGAGTTCTGTGCGCGCTCATCACGTGGACTTCGTATCCGACGTTGAATTCGTCCAAGGCTTTGACGACGCCGTTAATTTTTTCCCAGTCGCTGTCGCTTCCCATTAAAATTCCCACGCGAGTTTTTTTTTCGCTCATTTTCCCCTCTTTTTGTCGTTCGCGCGCTTTTCTTAGCGTTGGAGACTTGTTTTTTTCTTTGCGGCGCGATACAATCTTTTTGGCGCCGATCGTTCGCGCGTTTGACGCGCTCACGTCGGTATTGTACACTTTTTTTCGTTTTTTTCAACGGCGCTTAAAAAACGCCTTGTGTTGAAAAAGGATAAGTTTAAAAATGAAAAGTCGACTTTTTATTTCCTTATGTTTGGGGTTTTGCGCGTTCGTTAACGCGTCGACGCTCGCGATTTTTGGCGCGGAGACGCGCGACGCGCCCTATTGGACGTTCAACAACAGTTCGGAAGCCAAGCGCTTGGTCGTCGGTCAGGGGCAAATTTCTACGGAATTTGGTCTAACGACGATTCGTTCGACGGGAACCGACTGCACCGTCTCGATTCCTATGGCGGAAAAGGAAGCGTTTAGCGCTTCGGAGCGTCCTTTTTTTGCGTTGCGCTATAAGATTAAGTCGGAAATTAGCGCTTGCGGATTGTTTTTTACGAACGACGACAATTTGAGGACTCTCTCGGACAAGAGTTATTCTCAATTCAATATCGACTCCGACGGGGAATGGCATAACGTCGTAGTCGATATGCGGACTTTTGCGCATAAGAATTGGAAAGGGAATATTACGTCCTTCCGACTCGATCCGACGAATCCTAGCGACGGGAACTCGATTTACGCGATCTCTCGTTTGGGGTTCTTTCCTTCAAAAGAAGAAGGATTGGCGTTTTTGAAGGAAGCGAACGACGAGCCCGATTTCTCGCAAGACGCGTGTTTGTTCGACGAATCGCAACGTTGTTTCGTGCCCGGCGGCGCGTTGACGCTCGATTATAAACGTTCCGACTACTTGCTTTGCAACGTCGACGAAGCGCGAATTCTTGTGCAAAACGCCCCGCTCGAAAACGTCGTCGTCGCGCGCAAAATCGCGGGAGGGTTCGTACCCGCGCCTTTGTGCGATTTCAACTCGCGCGGCTTCGCGACGTTTTGCGCGCGCGAGCCCGGCGAGTGGCGCGCGATCGTCGTTCGGGATTCGTATGAAGACGCCGTAGGACGACCGACCGAAGGCGCGATTCGATTTGTCCTCTCGCGAGGGCTGATGACGCCTCGAGGCGATCGTTTCGAGCCGACGGCGCGATTGAATTCTGGAGAAGCGTCGGAGCTTAAGAACGTTTTACGCTCGCTGGAACAATACGGCGACGTCGGCGCGCAAGTCGCCAAACTTGCGGAAACGTTTGAAAAGGACGATTTGCCGACGCGCGAGGAGGTCGCCGTAGCAATAGCGGACGCCGTGAAGCAAGCGCTCGGGACGGCGGTCGATTCGCCCTATTCTCGCGAATATTTCGAGCGCGAGCGCATTCGAATCGGCGCGTGGGGCAATTTCCGACCCGACGACTATGACGAAGAATATATGAAGACTTACGCCGATTGCGGATTCGATTATCTTCAGGCGATGAGCGGAATTCCGACCGTCGAATTGTTGCGCGACGGCGCCAAATACGGCGTGGAGGTATGCGTCAACGACGGTTCTTTTGTAAAACCCGGCGAAGGAGACCGCGAGTATTGCGATTATCCGAACTATACCGGCTGTTACGTAACCGACGAGCCCGGTTCCGATTCTTACGACAAACTTGCGAAAAAATGCAACGCTTACGCCAAGGCGACGAGCAAAACGCCCTACGTCAATTTGCTTCCGATGTACGCGAACGCTGCGCAACTGAAATACGGCGCCGGCGCGGCCGCGATCGAATATTACGACGCCGATCCCGACTTGTTCCGAAAGTATTGCGCCGATTTTTGCAAGAAATTTGACACGAATTATATTTGCACCGATATTTACCCGTTAAATTGGACGAGCGGACGCGTCAAAACGACTTACGCCGATTACGTTGAATCGATCAACGTGATCGCGTCCGTCGCGCGCGAGTACGACCGCGAATTCTGGTGCTATATTCAAACGTTCGCTTGGATTTCGAGCAAGCGAACGCCGACGGAAGCGGAATTTCGTTGGCAGTGCTATTCGATGCTGTCCTTTGGCTGTCGTTGTATTTTGTGCTGGACTTACGCCGGTTACGAGGACGATTTCCCGTCTCTTGTCGATACGAAGAGTCGCCAAACGACCGCGTGGCACGACGCTCGACCCGTCCTCTGGGAATTGCGCCGCATTTCCGACGAATACGTGAAATACCGCAATCTTGGCGCGTTTACCCACAACTGCACGGAAGAGACGCCCTACTTGAAAATGAGCGGCGAGTACAAAGATTTTGGCGCGATCAAAGAAATCGAGTGCGCCGAACCGCTTCTCGTCGGCTGTTTCGAAAAGAAAGACGAATCGAAGGGCGCCGCCTTTACGCTCGTCAATATGTCCGAATTACAAGAAAATCGAGGAACGACCGTTCGAATGAAGTTGCAAGGCGCCGAGGCGACCGCTTGGTATCGCGGCGCGCCTCAGACGATTAAGGCGAACGAGGAAGGTTGGTTCGATTTTCAACTTGCCTCGGGCGAGGGCGTTTTTGTTACGATTCAATAACGCTTAAAATCTCCGTGAACGTAAGCGTTCACGGCAAGCGGGCGCATTTAATGCGGCGGTTGACGTAGATTTCCCAAAAAACGACCGATTTCAGATTCAGAACAGAACTTTCGCGCTCGCGTTTTATTGCTCAAACTCAACCGCCGCATTATATGCGGCGGCTTACCGCGCGCGTTTACCGCGAAGGATCACAATAAAAAAGCGTCGAAAGAATCTCTCTCGACGCTTTTGCGTTTCTAGCCGACTTTTATGTTTCTAGTCGTCCTAAACTATAAGCCTAACGCTTTAAATCAGAGCGCGGCTTTCGCCAAATCGACGATCTTGTCGAACGCGACGCTATCGGCGACGGCGACTTCGGCGAGCATTTTACGGTCGATCACGACGTTGGCTTTTTTCAAGCCGTTGATGAATTGGCTGTAGCGGAGTCCGCGCATACGAACGGCGGCGTTGATACGAATGATCCACAACTTGCGGAAATCTCGTTTTCGCGCGCGACGGTCTCTCGTGGCGAACACGTCGGCGCGCAAGACCGTTTCTTTTACGGTGCGCAACAGTTTGCCGCGACCGCCGCGAAAACCCTTCGCTCGCTTGAACAATCGTTTCTTCGCTCGACGACGCGCCGCGCCTTTGGTAACTCTCATCTCTACTAATCCTTTGTAATTAAATATTCTATCGGTTCCGCGCGGTTTGCAGTTCAAACGCGTTCGCTTGCGGAATCGATATTCGACGAAAACTAGGCCCCGAAATCATTTGCGCTAATACTAATTATTCGCCAATAATCATTTCGGCGTTGTCGCCCGTTTCCAGAAACCGCGCGCGCTTCCTTAGCGACAAAGAAACGCGTCGGAACATGCGACGCAAGGCGTCTTGCGTCGGAGGGTAGTCGATCAGAAGCCGCCTTTTCCGAGCGCTTTGATCAGTTTCTTTTCTTCGCAAGTCGCGACGGGATCGGTTCCGCGCAGGTTGCGGACGCGCTTGCTGGTCATACGCCAAGCCAAGTGGCTCGTGCCGCTGTGTCGGTGTTTAACTTTTCCGTTAGCGGTAACGCGAAAGCGCTTGGCAACTCCCTTGTGAGTCTTTTGCTTAGGCATTTTAGCCCTTTCGTCTCTTAAAAGTCGCTTTGACGACGAACGAAACGCTCGTCGCTCGTCCCTCGGAGAACGCGACGCCGAACAAGTCGACCGTTACACCGCGTCAACAGTCAGGAACGTTTAGTAATTCTATTCTTTTTTGTCGTCTTTACAAGGGGACGTTCTTTTTTTTGGGTATTTTTACGTTTCTTGTCGACGCGAGTTACAAAATTTTGTCGTTTTAATTGGAGAAATTGCGTCTAGGACTTGATTTTGCGCCTAAATCGCGTTACAATCCTAGCAAAACGTAGTTTAGTTTTGTCTACGCCGAAATAAAAGGAGGACGACCGCCTTGAATCTAAGTTTATTGAATTTTTCTGAACGTTTGTTTTTTTACGCTTTTTGGGGCGCCGAACGATCGACGAAGCCGCTTATGGGACTTTTGAACGCGGTTCTGCGCCAGGCGGGGTTGTTTCAGTTTAAGTCGTTGACGATAAAAAACCCCCTTTTGCCGGAGAACTGGAAAAACGTAAAGGAGTCGAAACTCGACTTTCGCGTCCTCGATGAGGAAGAACGCGAATACGACGTCGAAATACGCCTTCGTCTCGAGATACGTTACTACGGGCGCATCGTTATGCCTACCTTCCAACTTTGCGTTAAGCCGCTGAAACTTGGCGAACAAAACGAAGCGGCGCTTAAACGCAAAATCAGAATTTCCTTTACTACTTTTTCCATAGATTCGTCGTTTCCCGATTTATGCTTTGACGTCTGGACGCATCATTCCGCGCTTGATGCGGAACTTGGCTTCGACGACGCGACCAATATTTTAGTTCGTATTCCTTTGAGTTGGATCCGTCAACCCGTCGGAATTAACGACCCTGAACTATTGAACTGGCTTCATTTTATCGCGTATTATCCTCGGTATTTAAGCGACGAAGAACTCGCGACGATCAAGGAGTCCGCGTTTGGGATAACCGAACTTTGTCGGGAGGTCGAAACGTTTGGCGAAACGAGAGACGATCTCGATTTTATGCCGACGCGAGAACCGCGTCGACCCGTATGAGCGATAAAAGTAAATTCTGTTATAGCTTTTTTGAAACGCCCTTCACAATAATTGGCGGAGCGTCTCGTCGAGTC
Organism: Thermoguttaceae bacterium; assembly: GCA_045641205.1. Lineage (GTDB taxonomy): Bacteria > Planctomycetota > Planctomycetia > Pirellulales > Thermoguttaceae > RUG369. The sequence goes on along the minus strand of JAZUGM010000116.1, from coordinate 376 downwards.
GCTCGCGAATATTTTGGACAACTTACAAAGGAACGGCGAAAATGGCGAATAAATCGGGCGCTCTTTCCGTATTGAAGATCGTTAAAATGAAAGAGGCGGGCGAAAAAATTGCAATGACGACCGCCTACGACTATCCAACCGCGCAAATGGCGGACGCCGCCGGACTCGATATGATTCTTGTCGGAGATAGCGTCGCGTCGGTCGTGCAAGGTCGCTCTTCGACGCTCGGCGTCAAACTTGAAGAAACGATCTATCACACGGAGATGGTCGCGCGCGCCGTCAAACGCGCGGTCGTCGTCGCGGATATGCCCTTTCCGTATTGTCAACTCGGCTCGGAAGAGGCGGTGCGCGCGTGCGCTCGCGTTTTGAAGGAGAC
>JAZUGM010000115.1:0-4395 GCA_045641205.1 Thermoguttaceae bacterium | reverse complement strand
CGCTCGGCGTATAACTCGACTCGACGGCGCCTTGGATCGTCGTTTCGACGCCCTGCGCGTCGACGCGACTCCATTGGTAAACGACGGTCGCGCCGTCTGGCGAAATCGTCGTCGAAATCGTCGATCCGACCTGCGGCGAATCCGTCGAAAGTTCGATATTCGACGTCGCTATTCGAACTTTTTCCGTTGTAATGGTTTTCATTCCGCTCCAAAGACCGATTCCCTTGATCGAGACTTCCAGCTTGCGTCCGAAATCTTCGTTCGTCGCCGTATACGACGCCTCGGTCGCGCCGGGAATTGCGGTTTTTTCGCCCTCTTCGTCGACTCGGAACCATTGAATCTTCGTTGTCGCGCGACTCGGACTGACGACCGCCGTCAAGACGCTTCCGACGACGGGAACGTTCGTGTCTAACGAAATCGTCGCGTCGGCAAGCTCGCCGGGAACGTATTCCGTAGTCGTCGCCGTTTGAGTTCCGGTCGTATAATTCGTTCCGCTTGCGACGACGCGAATTCTGTACGCGGAATCGTCCTCGGTGAGCGTGTAACTTGACTCGTTTGCGCCCGAGATTAACGTTTGTTTATCGTCGGCGTCGACGCGATACCAATAATATTTTGCAGTCGCATAGTCGGGCGAGAGCGTCGTCGAAATTGTCGTGCCGACTGTCGGCGCGTCGGTAGAAAGCGCGATTTCCTCCAATGCGAACTTTTGGAACTCGTAGGCGCCAAGATCGACTTTGGAACCGACCTGACGTTTGGCGCCCGTAATGTCTTCACTCAAGCGAGCGCCTGTAGCGTCTCGCGCGTAATCCATATCTCCTTGGTCGATCGCCTGCGAATTGTACGGCAACGAGTAATCGCCGTTATTTGCGTCTGTAAAAAGCGGCGCCTCCGGATCGTACTTCACTGGGTTGTCGAATTGGTAATCTCCCCAACTCTCGTAAGTCGAAAGAACGCGTTGCGCGACTATGGTTCCGTCGCAATCGTTAACGTCGCAACCGTTTTCCACGCATATCGTATTGCCCAGTCGGACGTCGGAATTGTTCTCTACGTATATTCCCGCGTTTTCGTTTCGCGCGACCGTGGCGTTACGTAAAAACACGCCTGATTTTTTGCTCGCGTAAATACCGCCGCAAGTCTCGCCTTTGTTTTCCACGACCGTCGTGTTTACCAACCAAACGTACGCGCCGGAGTCGACGTACAAGGCTCCGCCGCCAAAAATGCCGCCGTAGGATTGTTCTGCGACGATCTCGTTTTGGAATATCTTCGAATTGTTTATTATCAATTCGCCATACTCTACGCCTTCCGTATAAAAACCGCCGCCGACGGAGTGGGCGGAGTTTCCCGAAACGGTCGTCGTCCCTACCGTCGTGATCCTTTCCGTAGAATAAACGCCGCCGCCTACGCCATCCCTGGCAAGCGCCTTGTTATTGGAAATGGTAGAATGCGTTATGTTCGTTCGCGGCAAGTAGCTTGCTTCGTCCCGAGTGATTATCGGACGCCATGCCCAGTACTCGTCGCCCCAGCATTCGTAAATTCCGCCGCCGCAAAATTCGGCGATGTTGTGTGAAACGGTCGAACGAGTAATAGTCAGATCGTCGCAAGCGTAAATTCCGCCGCCTTCCTCATAAGCGTAATTGTAAGAAACGGTCGAATCGTACAACCGCAACTCTCCGTTCGCGTAAATTCCGCCGCCTTGCGGAACGTCGACGTTTTCGTCCACGCATCCTCCGAAGATCGTCAAGCCGCTTAAGGAAAGCGACTTGGCGGCTGAATAGACGACGCGCGACTTTTTCCCTCCGTCGAGAGTAATTCGACCGTCGCCTTCGATGGAAACTTTCCCGTCTACGCGAAGTTGACCAAGGTTTAATTCGATCGAACCTTTCAAACCGTCCGCAAACGTAATCGTCGTCGTGGAGGAGGAATCTTCGCTTCCAGTCGCGTAATAGAGCGCCTCGCGAAGAGACCATTTGTTGTCGTTCGGGTCGAACGAGTCCTCTAACGTGTCGACGACCGTCGAATAGACGACCGTCGGGTCGGAACGGTCGCCTTGGTATTCGAAGGCGCCGGCGTCGACCGTTCCGCCGTAGACGCGAGCGGCGCCGTCAAGATCAGTTCCAGTCGCGTAACTGTTCGAACCGACGTCGATCGCCGACGAGTCGCTTCGCAGATGAAAATCAAGTTCGTTGGCGTTTGTTAAATAGCCGTTCGTATCGAAAACAGGGGCGCAAACAAAGCCCGGATTGTAACCGATTCGACTGTTGAAAACAGACTGAGACGCGGCTCCATACAATCGAACGTTCAAACGCGAGTTTTGCGCGACTATGCTGTTTTTCAGCGTCAGCGATTTTTTGCTCGTGAAATACATTACGATCCCGTCGCCTTCGTTGCCCGAGACCGTCGTATTGGTCGCCGTTACCGTCGTGTTTTCGTGTTCCGCCCAAATTCCTTCGCCTTCGTTTGCAACGACCGCCGAATTAGTCAGCGTCAGCGTTCCGCCCGTTGCGTTAATTCCGCGGAAGCTGTTTTCCGAAATTGTCGAATTGGTTATCGTCGTCGTTGCGGATTTGACGCCAATTCCGGCATAGGCGTTGTCCGAAATCTTTGAGTAGGATATCGACACTACGCCGGAAACCGCGAAGATTCCGCCGCCGTCGCCGTCTTGGTATTGTTTTTGGGCGTCTAGCGGAGCCTTTCCATTGATGATCGTCAAACCGTTTAGCGTTACGGGGGAAGTTGACGTTCCGCCGGATACGTTGAAGACGCGAGACAAATTGTGCGCGTCGATCGTAACGCCGGGCGTTTGATTGTCGGCGTCGTAGAGCGCGTACGCGTCGATCGTTATTCCTTTGTTGATTGTCAATTCCGAGCCGTTAAGCGTAATCGTTTGACCCTTGAGCGACGGATCGAACGTAATTACGTCGCCGACGTCGGCGTTGTTAATCGCGTAACGAAGAGTTCCCGACGCCGGATTCAAGACGGAATCGGCGGTCGAGTTGACCGTCCAAGTCGTTCCCGTCGTGGAGAGAACGACGTCCGAGACGGCGGCGAGGTCGATAGGAATCGAAGCGTCGACGCGATCAGAGTAGCACGACGCGTCGGGCATAGGTCCAAATATCGCGGCGGACAGAACGTCGGCGGCGAGAAGCTCGCGACTTTCAAGCGCTTCGAGCCTCAATTTACTTGAAGGCGGCGTTTTGCCCGGTCTTGTTTTGAGACCGATTCGACGCTTCGAACGATCTGAAACAAAAAAAGACGCGACTTTTTCCAGCAACGATTCATTTTTCATTTGAACTCTTCCAATGCAAAGGGCAACGTACTTGACGTTAAACGGTCGAAACAAAGCGTCCTGCTATTGATTTGAAACGAAATGCAAAAAACTTCTTTCGAACGTCTTACGTTTTGAATTCAAACGTCGACGTCCATTTCTATTTGACGTCGTTTCGCAGGGTGTTTAGTTCTTTAAGCGAATTGAGGACGCTAACTTTTTTCATATTGTAACGTATGTTAGAATAGATTGAATAGGGAGGAACAAAAATATGTAAGCGTTTATGGACAGTATTCCCGAAAATTCGGCGATTGGACAGGAAAAAACCGACGCGCAAGGATTCGTTTTTCGCGTAAACGAAAAACGCGCGAAAGCCGACGGATGCGTTTTTACGTAAAAAACGATGCGGTAAAAATAAGACCTTCGCGTAACGGTTGATTTTATCCTCTATGATCGCACGCTAGAGCGCATCCGCGCTGATGGAACCTTGATTTTATAATTTACGATCACGCGCGCTCAACGCATCCGCCGACTTTCGCGCGCGTTGCAATGCGACGTGATACGAAACCAACGTTTTTGGTAATCGTTCACGGTAAGCCGCCGCATTTAATGCGGCGGTTGGCGTAGATTTACCGAAAAACGACCGATTTTAGATTCAGAATAGAACTTTCGCACTCGCGTTTGATCCGGCGTTTTATTGCTCAAACTCAACCGCCGCATTAAATGCGGCGGCTTACCGCGCGCGTTTTCCGTGAACGCGTACAGAACAACAAAGGGAGATTTTTGAAAAAAGAAGGAAAATAAAAAAAAGCCCCTTGCGCGATTATAAAAAGGAAGTATAAACCTACCCGTCATTTGTAAGAGCGGCTTCGATGCGGTCTTTAAACCGCGCCAAGCGCAAAATAAAAAAATAAAAAATAAGCGCTTGACGAAATAAAAAGACCTGCTAAACTTACGCAAGTCGCAACTGAACGACAAGCAAGCAGACTCCGCGAAAGCGCGATTTGTTTGATCGAACGCAAGTTCGAAGATATTTTACAATTAGGTAATGCAAGAGTGGCGTAGAACACACTATAATTTTGTCGATAGCGTCAAACGCGAGTTTGGCGATAGAGTTCAAAATCAATAGA
>JAZUGM010000114.1:0-3184 GCA_045641205.1 Thermoguttaceae bacterium | reverse complement strand
AGCGCTCTTTCCACCGCCGCCAGTTGTTCGCGTTTTTTCTCGTCGACGGCGAGTCCCGCGTATGAATCGACGCTCGATTCGGGATTTGATCGCTCTTGCTTTGCTTTACGTCGTGTTTTTTTCGCGCTCATAATTTTGAACCGTTGGTTGAACAAAATGATTCAAAGGCGACAAAACGCCGAACGCCTCAATACGCGACGCTTCGGCGCGTTTTTTTCGAGCGTTATCTAAGAACCAAACGCTCGCGCTTGCGCTTGAACTTTCTTTACGCGTCGAACATCGCGTCGACGAAGGAATTGGGGTCGAAAACCGCGTAATCGTCTTCCGACTCTCCAAGTCCGACGTATTTCACGGGCACGCCGACTTTGCGACGAATCGCGACCGTCGCGCCACCCTTTGCCGTGCCGTCGAGTTTGGAAAGGAAAATACCCGTGCAGGAAGCGGCTTCCGTGAAGATTTTGGCTTGATTGACGCCGTTTTGACCCGTCGTGGAATCGAGAACAAGAAAGGTCTCGTGAGGCGCGCCCGGTATGATTTTTCCGACGACTCTCTTGATTTTTTCCAGTTCGTTCATTAGGTTCTTTTGCGTTTGCAGGCGTCCGGCGGTGTCGATAACGCAGAAATCGGCGCCGACTTCCAACGCGCGCGTCACGGCTTTGTGAGCGACGCTGGCCGGATCGCTTTGAGGGGGACCGACGACGATTTCGACGCCAAGTCGATTCGCCCAGATTTTCAACTGATCGACGGCTGCGGCGCGGAACGTGTCGGCGGCGCCCAAAACGACGGTTTTGCCTTCCGAACTCAAGGCTTTGGTCAATTTGGCAATGCTTGTCGTTTTGCCGCTGCCGTTGACTCCGCAGAAGAGAACGACCGTCGGTCCCGACTCCGCGAGGCTTATGCCCGGCGAATCTTGACGCATCAACGCTTTAAGTTCGTTTTTGACGCTCTCTAAAATAGCCTCTTTTTCGACGACGCGTCCTCGATACTGTTCCTTGATTTTGTCCGTGATTTCTTTTGCGACGTCGACTCCCATATCCGTCTTGACGAATATTTCAAATAGTTCGTCAAGGAAAACCTGATCGACGTGTCGACCGTCCAATTTGAAAAGGTCGCGAACGTCGGTTTGCAATACTTGAACGGTTCGATTTAGCCCTTTTTTGATTTTGTCGAAGAATCCCATCGCGTCGTTTCTTTTCTAGCGCGCTTTTTCGGCGCTCGCGTTGCCGGTAGGTCGACGTCGTTGTTTAATTTTACGCCGACGTCGACGTGTTTGACGTCAAAAACGTTCTTATTTGGCGAAATCGATCACGCTTCGCTTGTTCCGAAAGGCGTCGTCTCGACTTTGTCGACCTGATCGAGCACGCCGTTTAAAAAAGCGCGCGATCCTTTGTCGCCAAAACGCAAGCCAAGATTGATCGCTTCGGAAATAACGACCGGCTTGGGCGTCTTAAGAAAGCGCGTTTCATAAGTCGCAATGCGCAATATGCTACGATCGACGACGTTAGTTTGCTTCAACGACCTTTTGTCGAGCGCTTCGTTAAGAATACGGTCGACTTCCACGCGACGATCGATTACGCCTTCGAAAAGTCTTTTTGCGAAGGAGAGCGCGCTTTCGCGTTCTTCGCTCGAAGGGAACGTTTGCGATTCCGCGCAGTACAACTCCAACGCTCCTTCCCAGTCGTAGGGCTCGCTACGATTGAGTTCCATTTGATACGACGCTTGAAACGCAAGGACTCGTCCAAGAGACCGCGCTCTATAACCGTTGACGTCTTTTCTTTCGCTCATCAATAAATCACTGGTTTCTAAAGTTTAAACAAACGCGCGCTTACGCGTCGCGCGAACAAAACGCGGAAAGAGGGGCGGACGTTTTAGCGGAAGTTCGCCCCCGTTTCCACGACGCGACGGAATTTCAAGAACGACGTCTTGAGTCGTCCGATTTTCCCCCTCGTTTGCGCGAATTGTCTTTGGAACGCGCGCCTCCTCCAAACTTCGACTTACCGAAATTCGAACCTTTGCCGGACGGGGAGCCGTGCGAGCCGCGGTCTTTTTTGAACGAATCGCCCCCTTTGCGCGGTTTGGAACCGTCGGCGTTGAAACGTTCCTTAGGCTTGGAACGGCCCGAATCTTTACGAACGAACCAATTTTCGTCCTCTTCTTCTTCATCGTCTTCGTCGTCAATTTCGACGAGCGAATCGGGATCGACGTCGACCGTTTCGAAATCGCCGCGCAGGTAACGTTCCGAATTTCTGGCGATAGAGCTAAATTCGCCGGAACTAAATTCGTCGGAATCAAGTTCCAATTCGGGCAATTTGCCAATTAAATCGATCATTTGAAGCGCGACTTCCGCCGCTTCGGCGCCCTTGTTGCCCGGCTGTTCGCCCAAGGTTTTGTCTTTGCAGATTTCCGTTTGACCGCTTCGCGCGAGCGCCTGTTCGACCGTGTTGCACGTGATAATTCCAAAGACGACGGGCAAGCCGTTTTCGGCGCCGATTCGCGCCAGTTCCGAACTAACGGCGCTATTGATATATTCGTCGTGTTGAGTTTCGCCTTTAATGACGCAACCCAAACAAACGACGGCGGCGTAATCTTCGTCAAGCGCGAAACGTTGAGCGATCGTCGGAATTTCAAACGCGCCCGGCACGTAGACGACCGTAATTTGATCTTCGGAGATCATATTTTCGCGGAATTTTGCCAAGGCGCCCGCCAAAAGATTGTCCGTAATCGAACGATTGAAACGCGAAACGATAATCGCAATTTTACCAACGTCGCCCGGCGCGCAAACGTAACCTTCGTATTCTGTCATTTTTTTGTCGCTTATTAGGAAAGAAGGGACTTCGTAGCCCTTCGAATTGTCGCATAAAACAAGGGTCGTTTTCGAACGAAAAAAACCTTCTATTAATTTTAACAGACGGTTAAACGTCGACAAGGAGGACGCCGCCGCCGATTTGTTTCACGCCGTTTATTTCTTGTCGCTCGGCTCTATTCCGAAAGGATCGGATTCGAACGCGCGCAACAACTCGGCGTTGTTCGACGTTCGACCGATTTTGTCGAGCAGTTCCTCGATTGCGTCCGTCGCGTTTTTCGTTTGAATATTCTCTCGAATTTTTTCAAGGAGAACGCGTTCCTCTTCTTCGACAAAATCTCTACAATCCCTCGTCGAACTTTTAACGACGTTGATCGGCGG
>JAZUGM010000113.1:0-4735 GCA_045641205.1 Thermoguttaceae bacterium | reverse complement strand
ACACGCCCGACGAAAGCGGACGAATGAAGGTTCAAATTCCCGGTCTTGGGCAAGTTTACCATACCGTGGCGCGATAAGTTGAAATATGAGTTTAAGGTGGCTCGCGGTTCCGCCCTTTTGCGCGGAACGCGTCGCCGTTTATTTTGTTTTGAATTTTCGGACTTTTAGAGTCAAGTTTTAAGGGGTTTGAGATGTCCAATCTTTCTCGACGTAACTTCCTCAAGGCGAGCGCGCTGACCGGCGCCGCTCTTTCCATTGGCATGCCGCGCGTTCACGCCGGTGAAAACAACGAAATTAAGGTCGGTTTGATCGGTTGCGGCGGTCGCGGACGCGGCGCGGCTAGCAACACGTTGAACGCCGACGAAAACGCCAAGTTGTACGCCGTCGCCGACGCGTTTATGCCGAACGCGCAAGGCGCCGCCGAAGGCTTGAAGGGCGCTTTTGAAGATCGCGTCGACATTGGCGATCGCGTTTTCGCCGGTCTTGACGCCTATAAAAACGTCGTCGATTGCTGCGACCTCGTTCTTTTGTGCGAAGCGCCGGGCTTCCGTTATCGTTCCTTGGCTTACGCCGTTGAAAAGGGTAAGCACGTCTTCTGTGAAAAGCCCGTCGCCACCGACGTCTTGGGCATTCGTTCCGTAATGGAATCGGCGAAAATCGCTAAGGAAAAGGGCTTGACGCTCGTTTCCGGGCTTTGCTGGCGTTACGACCTGAACGTCAAAGACATTATGGAACGCGTTTGCGGCGGCGAAATCGGCGATATTACCTCCGCGCGTCTTACCTATTTGACCGGCAAGCTCTGGACTCGTCCGCGCCAAGAAGGCGACACCGAAATGATGGCGCAAGTTCGCAACTGGTACAACTACTCGTGGTTGTCCGGCGACTTCAATATCGAACAACACGTTCACACGCTCGACAAGGGCTTGTGGGCGATGCACGACGTCGCGCCGGCTACTTGCTACGGTCTTGGCGCTCGTATGCAACGCGTCGAACAACCCGCCTACGGCGATATTTACGACTCGATGGCCGCCGTTTTCGAATATCCGAACGGAACGACCTTCTATTCCTATTGCCGTCAACAAGACGGTTGCTGGGGCGAAAACCAAGCGTACTTTGCCGGTACGAAAGGTTTTGCGTCGATTCTTGGCGTCGGTCGTATCACCGACCTTGACGGCAAAGTCGTTTACGAACAAGAACGCAAGCCCGGCGATATGTACACGCTCGAACACATCGAATTGTACAAATCGATTCGCGGCAAGATCGACACGATCAACAACGGCGATTATATGGCGAAGGCGACGATGATGGGCATTATGGCGCGCGAAGCCTGCTACACCGGCAAGAAACTCAAGTGGGAAGACGAAATCAAGTCGGAAAAATCCTATCGTCCTAGCTCCTACGATTGGGACGGAACCCCGTGGAATATGCCCGACGAACAAGGGCGCTTCAAGATTCAGGTTCCCGGACTTGGACAAGTTTATCACAACGTTTCTCGTTGAGTCGAGTAGTCGCGCGTCTTGTCGCGCATAGGGCGCGCGTGTTAACGTCGACGTCGACCGAGCGTTTTACGACGTTTGGTCGGCGTTCTTTTTTTACAAATTTCCCTCGCGATTCTACTGTCGCGAGGGCGTTGGATCGTTGTTGAGTCGCGTGTGGATAATAATTTGGAATACGACGAATCACAGTTGATAAATAGTCGCGGCGCAAGGACTTGCCGCTCGGAATTTCGTTTCGACCCTTATTCGGGCAAGTGGGCGTTAATTGCGGAAGGACGCGATGATCGACCTTCGAACACCGAGGAGACGTCGAATTCAAAAGACTTGACTCCCGTTAGCGATTTTGATCCGCGTTGTCCGTTTTGCGTCGGCGCGGAATCGGAGACGCCCGAGACCGTCGCGCGAGCAAGTTGCAAGGGAGTGGACGATTCGAGCGTTTTATACGAGATTGTCGACCATCCGACCGAACTAGAAAAGACGAATCGTCCTTGGTCGGTTCGCGTTTTTGAAAACAAATATCCCGTTTTTCGTTTGAACGAAGTCAAGTCGACGGAACTTTCTTTTTTAGAAGTTGCAAATCGTTTTGAAAATTTGACCGAATCGACTTCGCGGCGTTTCTTTCAAAACGTTCCTTCGCAAGGTCGGCACGAGGTGATCGTCGATTCGCCTTTGCATCGACGAAGTTGGGGCGAGTTTAGCGACGTCGAAATCAAATTGACGTTCCGCGTTTTTCGGAGCCGACTACGCGTTTTGCGCGATTCGTCGCTTTTCGCTTACTCGTTCGTTTTTAAAAACGTCGGCGCCAACGCGGGCGCCTCTCAGCGCCATACGCATTGCCAGTTGACGGGTATGACGCGACTGCCCGACGCTGTTCGTTCGGAACTTGAACGTTTGCAACGTTACGAGTCGGAACGAACGTCGAAGCGCGAGCTTCGTTCCTTTTGGGACGCGCTTCTCGACGCCGAATTGGAAGCGAAAGAGCGCGTCGTTTACGCTTCGGAACGATTCGTCGTTTATTGTCCTTACGCAAGTCGATTTCCGATGCAAGTCGAGATTTGTCCGCGAATTGACGCAAATTTCGAAGATTACGACGATTCCGCCGTCGACGAACTCGCGGTTTTGTCGCGCGACGTCGCGCGCGCTCTCGAGGAGACGAAACGCCGCAAAACGAGGAAGGATTTGAGTCCGCTCGATTACAACGTATTGTTGAAAAACGCGCCGTCGCGCGTCGACGCGGATTTGCAAGAAGGCGCCAAAGCGGCGCGTCCTCGTTGGATCTTTTTACCGAGTATTGTTAAAAAAGCCGGGTTTGAAATTGGAAGTGAAATCGATATTAACCCGATTTCCCCGGAAACTGCCGCGCGCCTTTTGCGCGAATCCCCGATTTTTTAACCGACGCGGCGTAGTTCCGCCCGACGTCTTTGAATTAGAGGAACTGAAATTGTGAACCGCCAGTCCAAACAAACGCCCAAAGTTCCCGCCGCGCCTAAAACGCTTTCGCCGTCGTATCGTTGGGAACTTCTCGCGCTCCTTTTCTTTGCGTATTTCTTTCATCAGTCGGATCGCGCAATTTACGGGGTCGTCGCGACTTCGATACAAGACGGTTTTCAAATAAGCGACCGCACGCTCTATATGACGCGCACGGTTATGTTTACGCTAATGGCGCTGGTCGTTCCTCTCGCGGGTTTTATCGGCGACAAATGCAACAAGCGCAAATTGTTGATCGGTTGTTTGTTTTGTTGGAGCATCGCGACGATATGCACGGGCTGTATTAGCGGGGTCGTCGGTCTGATCGTTTTCAACAGTATCGGCGTGGCGGTCGCTGAAGCGTTCTACGGACCGGCGTCGACAAGTCTGATCGCTTCGTATCACAAGGAGACGCGTTCGATCGCGCTTTCGGTTCACCAGACCGCCGTTTATTTAAGCGTTATTTTTAGCGGCGGAGTCGCGGGTTGGATCAGTCAGAATTACGGGTGGCGCGCGGCGTTTTGGGCGTTTGGAGGCGCAAGCGTTATCGTCGGACTATTGTTGATTTTCCGATTGAAAGACCCCGCGAAAGTCGTTTTTGCCGAAGGAACGCAGACGGAAACGCCTAAGCCGCAAGAAAAAGCTACGATTCCTGAATTTTTGGGGATGATATTTCGCAATCCGTCGGCTCTGTTGTTGACGGTCGGTTTTACTGCGATCGTTTTTGTCAACAACGCCTATTTGAACGTCGTTTCAAAATTCCTACAAGAGAAATTCCAGCTAAGCCAAGCGAGCGCGGGCTGGAACGGTATGTTCTGGCACCACGTCGCCGCGTTTGGAAGCATTTATTTAGGCGGCTGGATTTCAGACCGCGCGTCTCGCGTCAATCCGACGTTTCGACCGAAATTGCAGTTTGCAGCGATGACGATCGGCGCGCCCGTCGTCTGCCTTATCGGATTTGTTCATTCGTTGCCGCTAGTTTACGCGCTTTTCTTCTTGATGGGCGTTTGTCGCGGGTTTTACGAATGCAACACGCACGCCTCGGTTTTCGAGACGGTTCCGATCAAATATCGTTCGACGACCGTCGGTTTTATGATTATGGTCGCGTTCCTAATCGGGGCGTGGTCGAGCCAAATGATCGGCGCGTTTTGCGACGCCTACGGGGTGGAGAAGGGTTACAAGCTGGGATTCTTTGCGTTAGGCTGCGCGTGGATCGTCGGCGCTTGTTGCGTCGGAACCGCCGCGTTTGGAACGTTTAAAAAGGATCGCGAAGCAAGAATCGCCGCAAGCGCGCGCGAAGTCTGAGCGTCCGATTCGCAACTTTTTACGGAACGTACTTCTTAAACACGCGCCAGGATTCCCGCGCGTAAGGCCGGACGGGAAAACGACGCGAACCGCCGCGCGATAAGGACGGCGCCGTCAAAACGCGTCCTTAATAAAAGCGAAATTATCCGCCAACTCCCAATGCGCCCTTTTACGGAGATCAACGCGCGTCGTAAAAATTTGCGTTCGAGGCGTCTGCGAAAAACATTCGGACTTTCAAACGACGCGCCGACAGTGAAACTCGTAAAAAATTTGGTAATCGTTCACGCAATATGCCGACCAAGGTTTGCGTTCGAACCGACGGCGCCTGCCGTCGCGCGATAAGCCGCCCGTCAACGACGGGCGGATCAGCGCCGCCGAAAACCCGTCCGTTATCAATGCGAAATTATCCGACAAACACAAAAACTCACGTTTACGGAGAACCGAGTTTATCGGAAGAATTAGCGTTT
>JAZUGM010000112.1:0-2830 GCA_045641205.1 Thermoguttaceae bacterium | reverse complement strand
GGAGTTTAGTGAATGTCGATACTTTTTCGCTAGCTCTTTGGGAAGGCGAACGCCTGAAACAACAGGTGCGTTTCGTCCGTTTGGGGTCGAAGAACCGTATCGTTGGTTATTGAGCGAGGTAGGAATCAAAGACGACAAAGACGACAAAGACGATACAAAAGAATTGAAATTCTCCACTATATTGATCACCGTATGCCTATCGTTGATATTGGGACTTAGTATCGTGGCGTTCCTCTCGCAACTTTAGCCTTTCGTTAGACTCCCTAACTTGCCTCTTGAAGAACGCAACGCAGTTTTAATACCAAGGAACATTATGATGGGATTAAAATTCGTAAAATTTTTGTTCTGTTTGAGCGAAGAATCGTCCATTCAATGATGTGGGAAACAAGCGCGTCAAATAAATATGTTTTTTGCTTGTCGTCGTTACATTTACGATGATCGCTACTTTTTATTGTTCGTACTTTTGAAAGTTGATAAAGGAACCAATTCTATGGAAACATTGTTAGGGACGTTGATTAGAATTGTAGGACTTTTGATTGTTGGACGTTGCATTCTCTTAATGTTCGTTTGGTGGGTCGAATCGTTACCTTTTGTTTATTTTTATGAATGTCCCTATTGTCATAAACGACTGAAGTATGTTTATCACAAATGTCCCAATTGTAATCGCGTTCATAAGAATTTGTTTTCCAATTGGATGCACATTTTTCATATTCGTTGCAAATGCGGTCGAATTTTAACGACGTTAAGTTATTTGGGAAGAATAGAATATGAAGCTTGTTGTCCCAAGTGTATGCGTACGATAGGAACGGAATATGAAGTTTTTCGTCCCGAGTGTCGGCATAAAATCGACAAAAAATTTTATGAAGGAACGCAAATCTTCACGTTTCCATTGGTCGGCGGGACTTCGTCTGGTAAAACGACGTTTTTAATGTCGTGTATTTATGTTCTGACGACAAATATTGCCAAAAAGTATAAAAGTACTCCAATGTTGCATTTTAAAGAGAATCAAGACTATGCGAAGAAAATGAGGCGTATGTTTCAAAACGGCGTTACGCCGGAAAAAACTAACGCAGGAAACCCCAGTTGGTTATGTATCGACTACCGAAGCATACTCTTCAATAATAAACGAATCTATCTGTTCGACCCACCAGGCGAGTTGTTTACAGCCGATTATTGCCAACTTAAAGAACAGACGTATTACGACAATATATCGGGTTTGATTTTTATCGTCGATCCGTTTGCGCTTCGCGGAGTCAAAGAAGAACGTCGACGTTTAGGAATAAAAAATTCCGATAGCTTTCCTATATGTGAAGAAGATCAGGAAAAATGTTTACAGCGTCTTCTCATCGCGCTTGAAACTAGAGAGAAGGAGCGTTCGGTCAATCAAAGAAATTTAAAAAAGTTGCCTTGCGCCGTCGTCGTTACTAAAGCCGACGCGTTGAATTTTAACGTTGACAAAAAGTCGATCAAAGAATTTTTCGAGCAGAATCTGCTCTTGAAAAAAAACACGACTTCTAACTTTTGTCGCAATTGGCTTCTTAAACAAGGAGAGGGAAACCTTGTTAATACGCTTGAAGCGGAGTTTAGCAAATGTCGATACTTTTTCGTTAGTTCTTTGGGAAGGCGAACGCCTGAAACAACAGGGGCGTTTCGTCCGTTTGGGGTCGAAGAACCGTATCGTTGGTTTTTGAGCGAGGCAGGAATCAAAGACTATACAAAAGAATTGAAATTCTCCACTATATTGATCGCCGTATGCCTATCGTTGATATTGGGACTTAGTATCGTGCGTTCACTGCCGCTTTAGTCTTTCGTCTGACTTACTAACTTACCTCTCGAAGAACGCAACGCAGTTTTAATACCAAGGAACATTATGATGGGATTAAAATTTCGCAAACGAATTACGTTGTTTCCCGGTTGCACCGTCAATTTTAGCAAGTCGGGAATAAGCACGACGTTGGGAGCGAAGGGATTCAGCGTGAACGTCGGAAAAAGGGGAACCTTTCTGAACGCGGGAATTCCGGGGACGGGCTTATATGATCGAATTCGTTTAGATTCTCCGTCGCGTAAGGAGGCGGATTTGTCAAGCGACGATCCTCCGTCTTCCCGTCCGCGTCGGCGTCAAACGAAATCCAACGTTCCGCCGTTATCCGATTTTGAAGCCGATGGAAATTTGTCGTCGACGCGTAATTCCGACGACATTCCCTCGAAATATTCGCCAATTCCGCAAACTAGCGCCAGGTGGCAGACAATCAAGAGCGCGCTTGCGCGTTCGCAAAAGACGCGCGCCGAATACCGACGCGAGGAACAAAATATCTCCGAGCGTCTCGTCGAACTACGTAAACCTAACGTTTGGACTTTTTTCGGCGGCGGGAGAAAGGAACGCGTTGCTGAAGAAACGGTAGAACTTGAAAAGCGGCGCGATTTTTTACGAGAACGTTTGAACGCGCTCGATTCGTTACGACTGCGCGATTTGCCGACCGACGTTTTGGGGGCGTATCGTCGTCTTTCCAATTCCTTTTGCGACGTTTGTCGTTGTCGCGCGATTTGGAGCGTCGTCAACGAAAGCGTCGACGCATTAGCGTCTACCGACGCGCGTTTTGTCGTCGACTTTCGTGCGGAGGCGACGACGGAACTTGATCCGACGTTCAACGCTTTTCAGATGAAAAACGCGCAAGGCGATTCGATCTACTTCTATCCGTCGTTTCTTCTCCTATCGACAAAAGAAGATTTTGCGCTTATTGATTTGGTCGACTTACTTGCCGTTTCAGGGACGGCGGTCGTTATTCGCGAGTTTGGTTTTGTGCCATCCGACGCTAAAATCGTCGACGTA
>JAZUGM010000111.1:0-12803 GCA_045641205.1 Thermoguttaceae bacterium | reverse complement strand
AAGATTATAAGAAACTTGAAGCCAAGTATATCGACGCGCTTACGCAAGTCGTGCAACGGGACGATCACATCGCCGAACTCAATTCGGAAAAAGAGGGTTCGAAGTTGCGAGAGTCTATTTTGCTTGGCGCGTGCGCTCGTTTTAACGCGTTGCCTGTTTCGATTTTGAAGAAATTGTATTCAATTTGTCAAAAGTCGGTTTTATCCCAAATTTACGAATCGCTTCAGAATTGCGTCGCGTTGGAAGAATTTGAACAAGATTTCAATCGTCTTGCTCCCGTCAACTAACGCCTTCTTCAAAGGAAGTTATTATTAAGTTTCCCTCGTTTAAACGGAGACCATTCCTTGGATTTTTTACAACTTTCCGGCAAACGTTTTCTTATTTTTGGAGTCGCGAATAAAAAAAGCGTCGCTTACGCCGTTGCAAAAATGTTGACGGACGAAGGCGCGGAATGCGTCTTTGTCGTTCAGAACGACGCGGTTCTTGAACGCGCGAGCAAACTCTTTCCCGACGCCGCGTTTTTTACTTGCGACGTCGAAAAAGAAGAAGAAATCGTCGCGCTTCGCGAAAAAATTGGCGCGCGATTTGATTCTTTCGACGGTCTGCTTCATTCGATCGCGTTTGCGGACTATTCCGGGGGAATGAAGCCGTTCCACGAGACGCCGAAACGCGCGTTCTTGCAAGCGCTTGATATTTCCTGCTTCTCACTCGTTGAAATCTCGCGCGCCTTCGCCGATTTGCTCAAGCCGAACGCTTCGGTCGTAACAATGTCGATTTCCACGACGCGTATGGCAAGCGAAAACTACGGATATATGGCTCCGATTAAAGCGGCGCTTGATTCTTCGCTCGCTTTCCTCACGAAGTCGTTTTCCACATTTTCGCAAATTCGCTTCAACGCCGTCGCGCCCTCCTTGCTCAAGACGTCCGCATCGGCGGGTATTCCGGGCTATTTAGACTCCTACTTGTTCGCGGAACAGGCGATTCCTCGCAAGTCGCCCGTCCAGACCGACGAAGCGGCCGCGACCGCCGTTTTCTTGCTCAGTCCTCGCTCGAGCGGAATCGCCGCGCAAAAAATTATCGTCGACGCCGGAATGTCGACCAATTATTTCGACAAACAAATCGTCGAAAAAGTCGTTCAGGATTAATCTCGTCTTTTTTGCTCTTTCTTTGCGGAGAATCAACAATGTCTGAATCAACAATGTCGGAATCAACGCGTATCTATCGCGGGCGTCGTTACGACGACCAAACGCCCGTCGAAATTTCGGTCGTCGGCGAAAGAATTGCGCGCGTCGAGTCCTTTGACGCCGCGCCTAGCGACGATTTGCCTCTCGTCGCGCCGGGTCTTTTCGACGTTCAAGTGAACGGAGCCGTCGGCGTTGAATTGTCCTCGTCGAAATTGACGGAAGACGGAGTCGTTCGCGTCCTTGAAAAAATGTTGCGCGACGGCGTTTTTCGCTGTTGCCTAACCCTGACGACGAACGCGCCCGACACGATGATTCACGCCGCAAAGACTATCGCGCTTGCGTTGAAAAAAAGACCCGACTTGAAACCGATCGTCTGGGGCGTTCATTTGGAAGGTCCCTTTATTTCAACGGCGGAAGGCGCCGTCGGCGCGCATCCCAAACGCTTTTGCATTCCCTATTCTCGCGAGCTTTTCAAGCAAATTCAAGACGCTTGCGACGGACTTGTGAAAATCGTCACGCTGACGCCCGAATATCCGAACGTCGGCGAATTCGTCCGTTTTCTGCGTTCGGAAGGCGTTCTTGTCGCGATCGGACATACGAACGCAAACGGCGAACAAATCGACGAAGCCGTCCTCGCGGGCGCGTCCCTTTCGACGCATCTAAGCAACGCGACGCGCCACTTGCTTCCCAAATGGGAAAATTATTTCTTTGGACAGCTTGCCGACGATCGTTTGCACGCCAGCATCATCGTCGACGGTTTTCATATTTCCCCGCAACTTGTCCGCGCGATCATAAGAACCAAGGGGCTCGATCGCTTGATTCTCATTAGCGATCAATCGCCTCTCGCCGGATATCCGCCGGGAAAATACTCGATGGAACTTTGCGACTTCGAAATTCAGCCGAACGGCAAAGTTACGCTGGCGGGCGATCCGAATCTACTTGCCTGCGCCTCTTTTCCCGTCTCTAACGCCGTCGTCAACGTCGCGACGATCGAAAACCTCCCCTTGGCGAAGGTCTATCCGCTCGCGTCGACTTCGCCCGCTAAATTACTTGGCGCGCCAAGATTTAGTTCGGGAAACGACGATTTCTTGACCGTCGGCGAATTAGCCGATTTCCTGCTGTTCCGTCCGAAATACGCGACGTTTGGAGCAAGAGGAATTTTAGACGGCGCGTCTTTCACGACGGGGCGTTTCGAATTTGAACGTATTGTTTGGCGCGGTCGAGAAATCGCGTAATAAAGTCTTAGTTAAGGAAGCAACTTCTATGCGCAAACGACGAAACGACGCGAATTCAATAGATTTTGACGCTAAGGAACGCGACTCGCTTTCCATACGCTTTGAACTTGAGGCTATCGACAAAGTTTTAAAGGCGCGCTTTTCGGATTATTCCGACAAAGTTTCTTCGCTGACGCTTCTTTCTTCTTCGCTTGATCTCGAAACGTTGCGCAACATTTTTGAGCTTGCCTGTCGCGCGCCGACTTTCAAAGAGTTTAGCAAAGAACTAAACGCTTTGTGGAAGTCGCGCGACGCGCAAGCCAAAAGCGTCGACAAAGAAAAACGCCGCGAGTTAGTAACGGCGCAACTCTTCAATAATTTCGTCGTTCTGATTTTGGAACAACGACGTAAGATCGGCGCGGCTTTTCTGAGACGCTACGTCGCGGAAATAGAGCCAAGCGTCGTTCAAGAACTCGACTTCGAATCCTATTCGACGGAGCCGACCGTTCATATTTTTGGAGCGCAAGTTTCGCGACTTTGCGATCTTGTCTTTTCGATTCCGTTCAAAGATCGTTCCAAAGGCGCGCAGGCGGTCGTTGTTCCTCTGGAACATAAATCGACGCAAACGCGCAACGTCGTTCTACAACTATTGACGTCGTTAATACTAGTTTTACAATATATACTGCGTCATAAGGAACGCTTCCAAAGAAGCGACAAGAAGTTCGCTTGGCCGTTCCTATTGTTGTTTTACACCGGCGCGCATCCTTGGAAAAAGGTTTTGAATTTTCCCGACTTATTCGCGACGCCCAACGAGAAACTCGACAAACGCTGGATTTTCAAATTGCCCTTTAAATTCGCGAGTCTTTTCGCGCGTTCAAAAAAACAAATTGAAGACGATCCTTGGTTGAAAGCGTTTCTCGAATTGACAAAGGCGGCGGAAAGAATCGTCGCCAAAAAGGAAGCTACAAACGGAGACTGGAAAAAAGCGTGGAACGACGCGTTCAGCATACTTGCGGGAAAAATCGATCCGAACGACAAAGAAGAAAAACTCATTATTAACGACTTTATTGTCTTTGTCAGTAAAGTTGCGATACGACAAGGCTGGAATCCGCCAACGCGCGAGGAAATTACGCTAAAATTAGAAGAGTTAGGGAGCGGCAATATGTATAGGATTGACAGTATCTACGACCTCGCCAAAGTGAGTTACTTGGAAGAAGGTAAAAAAGAGGGTAGGAAAATAGGTAGGAAAGAAGGCAGAAAAGAAGGCAGAAAAGAAGGCAGGCAAGAAAACTTACGGGAAATGTTGGCAAGTTGTATTACCCTTCGTTTTCCTCGGATAGCTCAAACCACGCTCGACGGTATTTTGTCGATCGCCGATTCCGACGTTCTCAAATCGATTTTTAACGTCGCTTGTACAGCCGATTCGCTCGACAATTTCCAAAGAGACGTTCGTGCTATGGCGCCGACGATCTAATAATTGACGCCAAAGTCGCCGCACTCCGCAAGATTGAACGATCATAAAATAGCCGCTTCCCCAACTTCGAGGCAATAATGAATCGAACGACGCGTTCGTTGGCGGTTCTTACCGCGCTTCTCGTTTTAATTTTCGCCGTTGAAGGAGTCGCGAACGCGCAAACGACGCGAAATTTGCGTTCGGGCGCGTCCTCGATTCGACTCAAAAAGCCCCAAAAGACCGAAACGCCTACGAACGACGGAACGCCAAGCGATTCCAACGAAACGCAAGACGCGTCTGAAAATAATTCGGACAAATACGACGTTCCAGTGAAATCAAGCCGCGCGGACGAAGCGTTTCTCACGGCGGAAGCGGTTCGTAATTCGATCGACGGCGCAATCTCGTTTCTGCGCCAAAAACAACGTTCGAACGGCGACTGGGACGAATACCCCGGTTATCAGCCGGGTACGACGGCGTTGTGCGCGCTTGCGCTCGTCACGGCGGGACTCGACAAAAACGATCCGACCGTCGCTAAGTCGCTCGAATATCTGCGCGGTTATTCGGCGTTGAAGCAAAATCAAACCTACTCGATTTCTTTGCAGACGATGGTCTTTTGCCTTGCCGACCCTGAAACGGATCGCGCCCGAATTGAAGAGAACGTCGCGTGGCTCGTCGAACGCCAAATGAAAACGAACAACGAACATCGGGGCGGATGGTCTTACGTCGGAAACAATCAAGAAGCGGAACGCGCCGACAATTCTAATTCTCAATTCGCTTTGCTTGCGCTCTATGAAGCGGAACTTGTCGGCGTTTCGATCGACGAAAGCGTCTGGCAAAGCGCCGAAGACTACTGGAAACGTATGCAAAACGACGACGGCTCTTGGGGATATCGCGCTTCGTCCCTGAATCCCGAAGGATTTCCGAGCGGTTACGGCACGGGCAGTATGACCTGCGCGGGCATAGCGGCGCTGGCGATCTGTTCAGGCGTGCGCGAAGCGGCGCGCGCGCGAATCGACGGCGACAAAGCGTTATGCTGTCAAGACGTCGAAGACGAAATCGCGGTTCGAATTTCTAGCGCGCTCAACTGGCTCGGCAAACATTTCAGCGTGCAAACGAACCCCGGTTACGCCGTCGGAGGCGATTCCTATTTTTATTATTACCTTTACGGGCTCGAACGCGTCGGGCGCCTAACCGCCAATCGGTTCGTCGGACAAAGCGACTGGTATCGCGAGGGCGCCGAAGTTCTACTCCGTCGTAAAGGCGTCTTGTCTCAATTCTGGAACGCGCGCAAAGACTTAGGGAACAACAACTGCGTTTCGACTTCCTTCGCGCTGTTGTTTCTTTCCAAGGGGCGCTGGCCGACGTTGATTTCCAAGTTAAAATACGGAGAAGACGGCGACTGGAACGCCCATCCGAACGATCTTGCGCACTTGACTCAAAGGGTCGAACAGGCGTGGAAAACGCATTTAATCTGGCAGACGATCGACGCGAAAAAGGCGACGTTAGACGATCTTCTGCAAACTCCGATTCTCTCGATTAGCGGAACGACGAGTCCTTTGCCCAAGGACGAACAAGAAAAGAAACGCCTTGCGCAAAATTTGCGCGGATACCTCGAGCAAGGAGGGTTTATTTTCGCTGAAGCGATCGACGGAGACGTCTCTTTTGAGATCGGATTTAAAGAATTGATCGCGGAAGCGCTGGGAGAAAACGACGCCGAGTTTACGCTGTTGGAACCCGATCACCCGATTTGGTCGGCGGAAACGCTCGTCTCGCCGGAAGCCGCGCGTCCGATTTACGGTCTTGACTTCGGCTGTCGAACGAGCGTAATTTTTGCGCCCGCTTATAAGCCGACCCCGGACGCGCAAGGAAAAGCGCCAAGTATCGAGGACGACCGCCCTTCCCTTTCGTGCCTCTGGGAAGCGGCGTCAAAACGTATTCGAGCCAAGGGCGACGACGCGCCTATGTCGCAACGTATGAAGAACCGGCTTGACGGCGCTTTTGCCATTGGACTCAATCTTTGCGCCTATGCGACGAATCGTCAAATGAAGTTCAAAGACGAAATTGCGGCGGACGTCGGCAAGGAATTAGAGAAAGGCTCCGAAACGCGCGACAGTCTTTTCGCGGCGATTCTCGAATGCGGAGGCGGTTCCACTTGCGCGCCGCGCGCCATACCGAATCTGATGAGGTCGATTCGCGCCAAATTAGGCGTTCCGGCGCAACTGTACGTCCCGCGCGTCTCCGCGAAAAACGACGATCTTTTCGACTACCCCGTAACCTTTATGCACGGACGTAACGCCTTTTCTTTCACGGAGCCGGAACGCGAGCGATTGCGCCTCTATTTTAATCGGGGCGGGTTCCTCTTTGTCAACGCCGTTTGCGCCTCGCCCGCCTTTGAAAAAGCGTTTCTTCAAGAACTCGAAACGATTCTACCGAACGAAACGTTGGTCGACGTTCCGACCGACGACCCGATTTATTCGGGCAAATACGGCGGATTCAAAATCGAAAAGTTGCAATATCGTTCGCGCAAGACGGAAAACGGACGCAAGACGACCGTGACGATCACGGACGGCGCGCCAAGGCTCAAGGGCGTCGCAAGAAACGGACGTTGGATTATTCTCTATTCGCCCGACGACGTAAGTTGCGCCTTGGAAAACGTCGCCGCCGCAAACTGCGAAGGCTTGACGCAAAAGAGCGCCTTCTACTTGGCGACGAACGTTTTATTCTACGCGGCGGAATCTTTTTAGCCTGACGCCGACAAATTGCGCGCCAAGACCTCGCGTTCTAATTGCAGAAGAAATTTTTTGCGTTCCAAGCCGCCGTTGAATCCGCCAAGTCCGCCGGAAGCGCTAAGAACGCGATGACACGGCGCGATTATTCCGATCGGATTCTCGCGCAAGGCGGTTCCGACGGCTCGCGCCGCTTTCGGCGTTCCGATTCGACGCGCAAGTCCGCCGTAGGTTTCCGTCGTTCCGTAGGGAACGCGCGTCAACTCGCGCCAGACTTTACGTTGAAATTCGGTTCCCTGCGGATTCAAAGGCAAATCGAACGCCGTTCGCGTTCCGTCGAAATACTCGCGCAACTCCTGCTCGACGCGTTCCAAGAGGGGCGTCGCGTTCAAGAAGTCCCCGTAACGCGCCGACGCGAGCGTCTGGAAATCGCGACGAGAAAACGCCTCAAAAGGCTCGTCGTCGCGACGTAGAAATTCAGGAGGCGTCGGCTCTTTCGCACATAGGCGTCGACCAAAAACGAAGGCGACGCGAACAAGCGCGCCGTCTCGTTCTTGCAACGCCAAAATTCCGACGGGAGACGGCGTGAAAATCAAACTCACTTTCTCCACGAAGCGCCGATCAACGCGTCGACGTCCAAATCGTTGAGACATTCGCCTTTCGCTTTGGCGTCTCGAGTCGTTTGCGCGCGAAGTTGGAAATAGTCGTAACGATTCTGTTGATCGATTTCAACCTCAGCGACGGGCTCGAAGGTCGACTCTTCGCCGCGACCTTGTTTCGCCAGACGCGCTTGACCCGTCTTGATCAATTCGAGCGCTTCTTTGTAGTCCGCCGTCGTCGCGCCGTCGATTCCCCAACGATTCAAGCAGGGGCTGACTTCGGGACGATCAAAGAGAACCGCTTCGGAAAGCTTCAAGCCCTTTAAGCCGGTGAGTTCTTCAAGACGTCTTGTTTCCGCAAACGTCAACGGCGAACGACCGTAAGGATTGTCGCGATACGCGGAACCGAACGTCGGATAGTACGGCGCGTTAATATCGATCCAAGTAACGACGCGTAAAAACGCCTCGGGATCGGTCGTCTTGTCGACGTAAACGCCTAATTCTTTACGTTTCGCGTCGATTTCCGGCTTCGGATGCCCTTCGAGGAATATTTTTGCGAGTTTGCTTTGCGTCGAACCCCAGAAATACGGCTCGAACGTGTTGTGTGGTCCGGCGCCCGGCGCGCGAACAAAACCCTTCGTGCGCAGTTGCCAATAGGACGCGTTAAACGCGGGATTACGATCTCCGGCAAGCACAAGCTTTTCTCCGGCAGGCTTGTCGTAATCGTGGCAGGCGACGCAATATTTGTTAAAGACCGGCTGGACTTCTTCGTAGTAACTGAAGAGTCGGGGCTCGCCGAACCAAGGCTGGAGTTTTTGAGGCTCGCCCGCGTCGGCGGAACCGAGGAGCGTTCCGGAAGTCGGCGCGTCGATGCGGCTTTCGTGGCACCCGACGCAAGCGTTCGTTTCGCCCGGTCGCGCCATAATGCCGCTGCGCATCGACTGAATCAACATCTGATTTTCGTCGAGAAGTTGGAAATAAACGAACTTTTCGGCAGGAACGGCGAAGGAAACGCTACCGTCTTCAGCGACGGGCACGGTTCCAAGAATTCGCTTGTTGTTGAAGTCGTTCCAAGCCATACCCGGCGCTTGCGTCCCGGCGCCCTGCCAATCGGTATGAGTCCAGAAGCGCTTTTCAGGCGATTCGACGACGCGCAAATATTTCACGGCGCCCTTCGCGACTTTTTCCATTCCGAACCCTTCGTAGACGTTCGAAACGTGGAAATAACCGTTAGGATCGTCGGGAACTATACGATCGGCGATCGAACTAGGCTCGTCGGTCGGAAGAATTGGCTGCGGATCGTAACAGCCGGGCGCGTCAAGGTGAACAAGCGTGGAACCGCCGTCGGGATCGAGAACGAATATTCCCATTTCTTCGCCGTTTCCAGTTTGACCCGACGCCAAAACAAAACCGTCTTCAAGCGGGAACGGATCTTCGTATTTGCGCGGCGAACGACTAAACGTGTCGTATCTCTGAACTTCGCGGAAAGGATCGGAGCCCGGCTCGGCGGAAACCCAGTCGATCGTCTCGGGCGGCCAAGTTTTCAAGACGGGCTTGCGACCGTCGACGCCCAAGCGACGATCGATCAACGCGACGGCGCCCCAAGGACGGTCGTGGCAGGAACCTAAGACGCAAACGAACGTCGAGTCGTCGTCGGGAAGAGGACGCGCGTCGATAACGCCGCCGGGCGACGCCGTGTTGTTGCCCCAATAAATCTCGTGTTTCGACCCGTCGGGATTCGCGACCCAAACGCCCTGCGCGTCCCCAAAGTTACGGTCGACGTATTCCCAACGATCATAAATGACGCGTCCGTCGGAAAGTAGCGCGGCGTGCCCTTCGAAGAGCGTGCTTTTTCCAATTTGTTCGACGTTCGAGCCGTCCCCGTTCATTTTGTGCAAGTTGCACATAATGTGACGGTTGCACATACAATATTTAGGCTCGCGCGTCGACGAGAAGATTATTTCGCCGGTTGGAAGATAAATCGGGTCAATGTCGCTGGCGCCCTTGACGAACGTCAGTTGTTTAAATCCGTCGATTTTTTCGAGTTCTTCGCGGGTCGTATCCGCTTTAATTACGATCGTAGGACGGTCGTAATCGAGCGTAATTTCCGCGATGTGATAGTCGTCTTCGCGCGATTTGCGGAAAGAGAAAATCGCTTTTTTCGCGTCGAAAGACAAGCTGGGATCGCGAACGATTCCGTCGGGAAGTTCCAACAAAGTCTTAGTCGTATCGTCCTTCTTAAACCAGACGACCAGCGCGGAATTACCGACAAAACTGCCTTCGTTAATTTCGCCCTTTTGGAAAATCGTAGCCGTGTTGTGGTGGTCGGGTCGGTACTGCGCGCGTCGAACGTAAAGAATTTCGTCGGGAAGCGATTCAAGCGCCGCCTGACGCGCCGCTTCTTCCTTCGCCTTTTTTTCCGCCGCAATACGTTCAAAAACCGCCTTGCGCTTAGCGGTTCCGTCGGCGGAAATTACGCCGGGAACTTCAAAATTGTCGCAACGAATATGAGCCCAGCCGCCAGTTTCCAAATCGATCGCGCGAATCAACGCAAGTTTGCCGTGATAAGCCGAAACGTCCCACGCGACGGGCGCGAGTTTCTGCGAATCGGCGCCTCGAGCGACAAGAACCGGCTCGACGTCCCCGTCGTCCTTCAAAAGCGCAAGTTCGACGCGAACGTTTTCGCGTTTGCCGCCGCCCCCGATGAGAAACGACAATTTGTCGCCGGTTATTTTAAAGACGGGCGACTCGATAATACAAATCACGTCGTCGGTCGGAGCGGCGTTCGCAGTCGATTCCAACGTCGTCAAATAATACTTGCCGTGTTTTTGATAAACGACGGACTCGTCGTGAAATTCCGCGTCGCGAGAACCGACCGGCTTGCTGTTCGAACCCTCGACGATAGACCAACCGTCCCCGGCAAGATCGCCCGATTCAAAATCGAAAACAAGCGCGCCGTCCGCCGCGCGACTAACGGCGCGCGAATCGGAATGGGCAAAAAAAGCCAAAATAAACAGTACGAACGTAAAAGACGCGACGCGTCGAAAACGTCCAAGAGAATATAGCGGCATAAAAAGCTCCTCTGCTCGTCAAAACGAATAACGACGCTCAATGCGTCGAGGAAATAATTACCTATAATATTTTAACGAAGCTAAACAAGAAAATCAAGCGTTGCGAAGCGCTTTTTGAAAAGAAAAATCGCTAAGAATCAAGACGTCGCGACAAACCGCCAAAAGTTGGGACGGCTTGTCGCGAAAAAGTCGACAATGTGAGATTAAAGGAGCGCAAAACTGCGTTTAGCGTCCAAACAGGGCGCGCAAACGCGGGAAGCAAACGTCGGTTCCGCAAGACGAGGGCTGTAATTCGGTAATATAGAGATTCTTAAACCAAACTTGACAATTATGATCTTGCAGGAAAATTCGTCCAATTTCAGTAACGCCAAATTCTTTGACGTCCTTGAACTTGCTCTTCGCGACGGCGTCTTTCCACTCTTGCGAGCCGACGTCGACGGAAACGATCAATTCGCCGTTCAAATAATGTTCGATATGATTGTTGAGGACGACGATTTTTCCTTTGTTAAACTCGCCCATCTTGATTTTGGAGGTTCCTTCGCGAGGGACGATCACGTCGTATAGGGACGCCGTTTGGTATCGCGGCGGATTCTTTTCGTCGTTAATATCGTCGTAAATTTGATATTCGCACCCCAAGCCAAAACCTTCGGTGTTCCACGAACGATATTTGACGCCGCTGTTGCCCTTCTCGCTGATTTTGAATTCAAATTCCAAGATAAAGTTTTCGTACTTTCCTTCGGCGTAAAGGTCGCCCGCGTTTTTTTCGCGGAAGATCATACCGTCGACGACTTTCCACCCTTCGCCCGGCGCTTCGCCCTTGACGTTGGTCCAACCGGTCAAATCGACGCCGTTGAAAAGAGATCGTTTCACGCCCGAATAAACGGTCGTCGAATAGGCGCCGCAACAAGAATACGTCGCGCAAGGCGTCGAACCAAACGAACGAAGACCGCAAAATCCAAACTGAGCTTCGGCGGTCGAAGCGGCAAAGGTTACGGCAAGACCGACGACTAAAAAGACGCCGCGACAAATGTCTTTACAACTCATTTTTGTCCTTTCATAACGGAACGTTTCGCTCCGTTTAAAAAAGCTATTGGTTGTTCGTCCGCGACGTCTGCGCCGCGTAAGCCGACGATTGTTGAGAAGCGTTGTCCCTTGTCTCAACGGCGCGCGCTTCCCTGTTCGTCATAACAAACAACAACCCGTTTTTCAGATTTGTTTTATTTTACCTATTCAACACTTTTTAACAAGCGATTCGTCATAATTCTTTATTTTTTTTCTGGAAAAGAAGACCAGACAAAAGATATTGCGTTATTTTTACGATATTCGTTATAATACGCTCGTCTTTTTCGACGATCACGTCAAAGACGTCGGCGTAAAGTCGCTTTTGCGGCGTTTCGAAGTCGAAAAGACTGGTCGGCGCGGTCGCCTAAACAGATCGTATTTAGGAAACAATATGCTTATTCAACGGATAAACGACGCAAACACGAAAACGCCCGGCTTACGCTATGCAAACGTGGCGCGACGCTTGCGGTTCTTCGGAGTCCTTTGTCTGTTTTTGAGCGCGTCTTTGGCAGTCGCACAAGAGGTGAATCTTTCGACGGCGATTCCCGCGAACGTGCCGGGCTTGGCGACGAAGACCTACTACGACGGCGCCGAAACGATCGGACGCGTCGGACACGAGGCGATTCTTCGTCGCGACATACTTCATCAGATCAAAAAAATCGCGCATTCGCAATATCTTGAAGAAATTGCGAAATTACCCGAAGAAGAGCGTGAAAAACACAAAAAAGAGTATAAAGAAGGAATTTTAAAGCAATTTTTGTCGAGCGACGCGCTTTATTCGCAAATCCTTGACAATCATATTCGCAAACTTCTCTTCTACAACGATTATATCGTCAGCCGTCCCAAAGAACAGGTTCAAGAGCAAAGTAAGCAACTTGAAAAAGAGTTCTTTTCCAAAGTCGTACCCCAACTGGAAGAAGAATACTCTTGTAGCTCGGTACGAGATTTGGAAAAATACTTTGAAGAGGAAATCGGCAGTAATTTCGAGCAAGAAAAACGTATATTTCTCCAGCATACTTTAGGCGAGCTTTGGATGGGGTTCAATCTTGGCGAAGAGGACTTTACGCCGACCCTTTCCGATCTCAAAAGATACTACGAAGCGAATCTCGACGAATATCGAACGCAAGCGCAAATTCGTTGGCAGGCGATGACGGTTTATTTTGGCGTCAAACGTTCGAAATCGGACGCGTTGCGCAAGTTGGCGCATATGGGCAACGCGGTTCAAAACGCGTCGTTAAAAGATCAAGAATCGCTGTTCGCGCAGGTCTGTCGTATCGATTCGGAAGACCCTTTCGCCGAGCGAGGCGGATACCGCGATTGGACTTCGCGAGGAAGTTTGCGTTCGCAAGTAATTGAAGACGCTATCTTTAGCGACTCTTTGCCCGTCGGAGTTATGAGTAAAATTCTGGAAGACGCCGATCAAGGTTCGTTGACGATCGTTCGAATCGTCGAACGCGAAACGGAACGTCTCAAGAATTTTGCGGAGGTTCAAGA
>JAZUGM010000110.1:0-6549 GCA_045641205.1 Thermoguttaceae bacterium | reverse complement strand
TCTTTCAAGGAGGAAGGATCGGTTCCCTTTAAAGACTAAAAAAGACCAAGGACGGCAATACGATGCGATTAGACAATCAGGACGGCGTATCCTTAACGACCGAAACTTCCGACGTCAATCAAAACGCTTCTCTTTATCAAGGTTGGTTGGACGTCGCGGACGCGGAAGAACGCGTTATGCGCAATTTGCCGCGAGTCGTCGCGTCCTTGCCCGCGATTAAACGCGAAGGCGAACCCAAGCGCAAGCCGACGCGCGCGGATAAAATCGCCTTCTTGCGCGTCGCGTCTTCTTATACGGCGACGTTCCTTCTGGGCGGCGTTTGCGTCGCGTTTGGGGCTCGTTTTTTAGGTTCGCCAAGCGAAACGCGCGTCGACGAGCCGACTGAAACGCAGGTCGCGGAAACGACGACGGAAGATTCGGGCTTGTCCTTTGATTCGCTCGCCTTTGAAAATCCGCAGGAACCGACTCGCGTCGACGTCCCGCAAGTTCGCGTGGACGAACCGTCGAACGAATCTCCGTTGCGTTTCAACGACGCGTATAATTCTTACGCCGACGGAACGACGATCGAGTCGAACGTTCTTGCGCCTCAAAACGACGTTTCCAACGAAAGCGCTCGCGGGCTCCCGCAAGCCGCGCTCGCAGAAGAATCGTTCCCGACTTGGGCGGATTTAGAAACAAACGAAAACGCGTTCCCCGATGTAAACGCGGAACCGGCGAACGACGATTATCCGTTGGCGTCGAATTCCGTTCCGTCTAATCCGATCCCGACGCCTTACGAGACGGCGCCTTCAAACGAACCTTTCCAACAGAATTACGCTCCGGCGCCCGTCGCGCCTCAACAGCCGACTTACGACGCAAATTACGCGCAAAATCCAAATTCAAGTCTGCAACTGAGCGCGCCTAGCGCGTCGCAGCAGCCGACTTACGACGCGAATTACGCGCAAAATCCAAATTCAAATCTGCAACTGAGCGCGCCTAGCGTGCCGCAATACGCGTTGAACGACGGTAATAACAATTACGCCTTAAACGCTCAAGATAACGGTTGTAACGACAATGCAATAAAAAATTCTAGCGTAAACGAAGGAGTTTACGCTACAAACGCCGGAAATATCAATTACAATAACGAAAGAGAACTTGACGATTTCACGACGTTAGACGCGACGAACGAAGGTTTCGGCTCCTATAATATGAGCCCGAACGTCGCTTCCGACGTTCCCGTCTTTGAAGAACGTCAGACCGATGCGTATGGAGCCTCGGGAAACGACTTCGCGACGTCCGCAAACGCGCCGTCGACGTCGGCGCCCGGAGTCGACCGTAGTTTCATTCCGACGTTTAGCGCGCCTAATCCGGCGCCGACGCAAGCGACGCCCTCTTCTGCGAGTCCCGCTTACGTCGCGCAAAATCGGGAAGAAGCGCCGAATGCGACGCCGGTTCTTTCCTCTGGTCGTCCTTTGCGTTGGTAAAACGAGAACTTCTCTGATCCGACGTTCGTAAATCGCGCGCGTCGGACGTTTTGTCGTCTGGTTCCTTTTGGCGTAATTACCGTTAGACGCGGGACGTCGGCGCGGCGTCCCTTCGGCTTCGACTTTAGCAAACGGGTTAGGAACAATGGGCAAAACGTGCGGTCTTCTTTTTATTGTCGGATATTTCGCGTTGATTTACAACGTCGTCTTAAAGGGCGAAGATCAGTCTGCGCCCCTTAATCTTCCCCCTCAAATCGCGAAAAGCGTCGTCTTGGAACTCCCGCCAAGTCAGGGCAATCCGCGCAACAGCGAAGGCGATTTCATACGTCTCGAATCTGGAAAGATATTGTACGTCTACACGTATTATTACGGCGAATCTGGAGACGACCACGCCTCCGCGCGCCTAGCGAGCCGCGTCTCCTCCGACGGAGGCGAAACGTGGTCGGAAAAAGACGAGCTTGTTCTCGAAAACGAAGGTCGTCTCAACGTGATGTCCGTTTCGCTATTGCGTCTTCGCGACCGTTCGATCGCGCTCTTTTATTTAGTCAAAGAAACGCCGGGCGACTGTCGTCCTTACGTTCGATTCTCCTACGACGAAGGTCAAACGTGGTCTGAACGCGTCGAGATCGTTTCGGAACCTTCCTATAACGTCGTCAATAATTCGCGCGTCGTACTTCTGCCCGAAGGGCGTATTCTCGTCCCCGTCGCGCGGCACGCTTATCGCGGAGGGGACGTCTATAACTACGAAGCAAAGGCGACCGTCTTCTGTATGATTTCCGACGACGGCGGAAGGCATTGGACGCAAAGCGCCGACGTTCCCAACGCCAACGGCGTTATGTATCAAGAGCCGGGCGTCGTCGAACTTGCCGACGGAAGGCTCTTAATGACGATTCGCAACGCGTCGGGCAGACAGTACTTCGCTTATTCCGACGACCGCGGCGAAACGTGGACCGATTCGGAGCCGTCGATTCTAGTTTCCCCGACCAGTCCCGCGACGATCAAACGCGCCCCGGATAGCGACAATTTAATCGCCGTCTGGAACGAATCGCCCAACGCGCGCAATCCGATTACCATCGCCGAACTGTCGCCCGACGGAAAAACGTTCCTTGCGAAAAAGACGCTCGACAAATCCTCGAACGACGAAACGCGCGGTTACTGCTATCCGGCGCTCTTTTTCGTCGACCGATCGACTTTCTTAGTAGGCTATTGTTGCGGACGCAACGCTTGGGGACTCAACGCGTCTCGAATTTCGCGTTCTTCGCTCGAAGCTCTGCGCAAATAGCGGTTGCTCTCTAAAAAAACGACTCGAAGGGAGAAAACTCAAGAATATTGACTCCCCCCTTGAAGGTAAATTAAAAAAAGAGATAATCAATAAAATTTTTACACACAAAAGGAACGTCGTTTGGAGTACGAGAAGCGCCGTGCTTCTCTATGGCGAGCGACTCAACTTTTTTTCCGTCAAAGGAATATAAATGGTCGAACTTTTAAAATTGTCTGTCGAACGTCGCGAAGAGGTTGGCAAGCGTCGCAATCGTCGTTTGCGAGAAAGCGGCAAAACCCCCGCCGTTCTTTACGGACACAAACAAGACGTCGTCAATCTTGCCGTCGCCACCGAATTGGTCGAAGCCGCTCTGCGTCACGGCAGTCGTTTCGTTCAACTTGAAGGCGCCGTCAACGAACGCGCGTTCATTAAAGAAGTTCAATGGAACGTTTGGGGCGACGTCGTGCTTCACGTCGATTTCACGCGCGTCAGCGAACACGAACGCGTGCAACTCTCCGTCCCGGTCGTCCTTCGCGGCGAAGCGCCGGGCGTCAAAGACGGCGGCGTCGTCAAGCAACATCTGCATATGATCGAAGTCGAAGCCGAGCCGACGAGCGCGCCCGAACACGTCAACGTCGGTATTAACGCTCTTGGATTCAATCAGCAGATTCGCGTCGCGGACGTCCAAGCGCCCGAAGGCGTCAAATTCTTGACCGATCCTGAAACGCTCGTCGTCGAATGCGCCGAGCCGGTCGTCGTCGAAGAAACCGAAGGCGAAGCCGTCGAAGGCGCCGAGCCTGAAGTTATCGGACGCAAGAAGGAAGACGCCGAATAATTCGCGCGGAATATTCGCATCAAATAAACTCGCGCCGGATTTATTTCCGTTTTGCGCGTAAGTTCGATCAGTTAATTTTCGGAACTATCCTATGTTGAAGACGTCGTTCTTTTCCATAATTGCGCGCGTTTTCAGCAATAAGCCGAAAAGTGAAATGAAACCAAGCAAAATTATTGTCGGATTGGGCAATCCGGGCGCCAAATATCGAGGCACGCGTCACAATATCGGTTACGCCGTCCTTGAAGAGTTGACCAAGCGTTACGCGACGAGCAAAGCGCGAAGCCAGTTTCACGCGGACGCGTGGGACGCGCAAATTGGAGCGGAAAACGTTCTCCTACTTTGTCCGACGACCTTTATGAACCTTAGCGGAACGTCCGTTTCCGAAGCGTTGCGGTTTTACAAACTGAATCCGAAGACGGATTTGTTGATTGTCTGCGACGATTTAGACTTGCCCGTCGCCAAGTTGCGCATACGCGAGTCGGCGGGAACCGGGGGGCAAAAGGGGCTTAAAGACGTCGTTGCGAAAATCGGTTCTCAGGATTTCGCGCGAATTCGCGTCGGAATCGGAAGACCGGCGTCGACGGATCAAGTGGTCGATTTCGTCTTAACGAACTTTCGTAAAGACGAGCGCGACGAGATCGAAGTCGCGATTCAAAACGCCGCCGACGCCGCAAGGCTCTGGGCGGAGCGCGGTTGCGCCGAAGCGATGAATCGTTACAACGTCAACGAAAAGAAATCGCCGAAAAAAAATAAGAACGGCGATCCCAATAACGGCGCCAAAGACGTCAAGGCGACGACGAACGACAATTAAAGAAATTTGCTTTTTTTCATTAATCGTAACCCTTTCGACGGCGTTTTTTCGTCGCGGAGTGTTGAAATAAAAAAATACGCCGATTCGCTCAAACGACGCGAAGTCGATTCAAATCGCAAAGGCTTGCGCGTTCGACGATTCGGAGCAAGCTCGTCCGTTAGGCGAGGACGATTTTTGACGAAACAAAAATCGTTAATAACAGGAGTAGTACATTGACTCAAGAACACGTTTACGAAGGCTTATTCATTCTGAATTCCGACGCCTATGCTCGTAATCCGGAAGAAGTTTCCGGGCAAATTGCGAAAACCATCGAGGCGTTGGGCGGAACCGTTCGCGTCAGTCGTCTTTGGGAAGAGCGCAAGCTCGCCTATGCGATTAAAAATCATCGTCGCGGCGCCTACTGGCTTACCTATTTCCGTATGACGACCGACAAACTTGCCGATCTGAACCGACAATTCCAACTCAATGGAAACGTCATCCGTTTCCTGATCCAAAATCTTGATCCTCGCCTTGAAGACGCGTTGGTCGAACACGCGCTCGCCGGTCCGGCGAAACATGAAGAAGGCGCGGAAGAAGCTCCGGCTCAAGACCTTTACGAAGACGAAGAAGACGACGGAGACGAAGAGGACGCCGAAGGCGCTGAAGAATGATTCGTCGAGCGATTCGTTCTTAAAGTTCAGCGATTCGCACTTAAAATTCGTCGACTTTTCAGTAATTTTCGTTTCTTTCGTCAAACGCAAGTTTGGCGCAAACGTTTGGCTCCCTTCAAGTTTCCTTTTACGACAAGACGTCGGAGGCGCGAGAAATGGCTAGTTTTAATAGGGTCGTATTAGTAGGCAATTTGACGCGCGACCCGGAAATTCGCACGATTCCGAGTGGTGCTATGGTCGCCGAAGTCGGTTTGGCCGTTAATGATCGTCGTAAGGACGCGTCGGGAAATTGGATTGAAGAAGCAAACTTTTTCGACGTCTCGGTCTGGAACCGAAGCGCCGAGGTCTTGAGGGATTACACGCATAAGGGAAGTCCTATTCTTGTCGAAGGTCGACTGAAGCAAGACACGTGGGAACAAGACGGACAAAAGCGTTCTAAGGTGCGAGTCGTCGCGGAACGTATTGTTTTGCTCGGTTCTCGCGACGGAGGTTCCGGCGGGGGATACCAACAAGGCGGAGGATACCAGCAGCAGGGCGGATACCAGCAGCAGGGCGGATATCAGCAGCAAGGCGGATATCAAAGCGGAGGATACCAGCAACAAGGCGGGTATCAAGGCGGAGGATATCAACGTCAACAGCCGCGTTCAAATTATTCGAACTCGGCGCCCGCCGACGGCGGAGATTTTCAGCAAGACGCAGGCGACGACATTCCCTTCTGATTACCTTTCGAGCGAACGTAAGAAACGCGAATTAAATAGATAAAATACGAGATTAGAAAATATAGGTTTGATAATGCAAGTTAGAAATAAACGCGCTCGCGGCGCCTATCGTACCGGCAAGCGATTGCCCAAAGGACCCAACGGCGGAATCCAACTCCTTCTTATTCAATCTGTCGATTCCCTTGGCAAGCAAGGCGAAGTCGTCGAAGTTAAGCCCGGTTATGCTAAGAATTACCTGATTCCGCAAGGTCTGGCGACTCTCGCGACCGATCACCATCGTCGTATGGTTGAAAAGCACAAGGCGCAACTCCTCGAACTTCAACGCCAACAACTTGCCGCGTTGCACCAAACCGCCGACGTCATTTCCAAGCTCACGATTTCGATCGAAGCGAACGCGAACGCCGACGGACATCTCTACGGCTCCATTGGCGCCGAAGAAATCGTTCACGCGCTCAAGAACGAAGGCGTCTCCATTGCCGTCGACCAAGTTCGTTTGGACGGTCCTCTCAAGGAATTGGCGCAATACTCCGTTCGTATCTACCTCGGGCATGAAATCGAAACGTCCCTCAAAGTTTGGGTCGTTCCGCAAGCTCAAGAAGCGTGATGCGAATAGCGCGTCGGGGAACAAGGGGATTTTCCTTTGTTCCTTTTGACGTCGCGACTTAGAATTAAAGCGTAAAGGAGTTTTTTCCTTTGCGCTTTTTTTTTGCGCGACGGTTTCGGTAAGCGTTCACGCAATATTTTGAACAAGGTTCGCGTTGAAACTACGCCGTAAGGCGCGCGTGATAAGCGGACGGCGCCGCCGAAAAC
>JAZUGM010000109.1:0-3884 GCA_045641205.1 Thermoguttaceae bacterium | reverse complement strand
GACGACGCTTTCAATTAGGCGCGCGGAATACGAATCGGCGCAGAATCCGAAAATTAGCGACGCGCTTGTCCACAAAAGGAACTTGCGCGCCGTTTTGATCGTTTTGAACTTATTAATCGTCATTGGTCGACGTCTCCCCCGCTTCTCGTTAAAAGAGGCGTCGATTTTAACCAATTTTGACTTTTATGACAAGACCTCGAATTTACAAGACGAGCGCGTAATTAAGTTCGTATTATCTAAATAGACGGTTTTATACGAACGACGCGCGCGTTTGATAGGATCGCTTTATTTACTTAAAACGGCGTCGTAAGGTTTTTCGCGTTTACTTTTATAACGCGAGTCGTCGTTATTTTCGTCGAATCTCTTCTAAAAAATACGACAAAAGATTTTAGAAAAGTATTATTTGATGAATTTTCCACTTTAGGAGGTCGAAAGTAAAGACGTTAAGCCGCTTGTAGCTCGCTTGACGCGTTATTTGCTTTGAACTGTGCTTTGCGACGATAATGACTGATTTAACGTTAAAATTCGTCAGGCGCGTTTTATCGACGCGACGACGCCGTTATTCGGTAGAAAAGCGCGGTTTTTGATTGAAATTTTAAGACAAGCAAACTATAATAAGGGTGAGAACGGAGCCTTGTAAAAGCAGAAGACGAGTCTTCCCGCAAGGTTTGCTTCGTCGAACGATAGCGCGCAAAAGCGCGTTCTATCCCAGAAATAATTTACCGTAGATTTTGTCGAACTCGTGGATTTGGCGTCTGTTCGTCGCGCTCGGTTTTGCCGACGTCGCGCGACGTCGGAGCGTTCCGAGCGCGTGTCTCAAGAACGCCGCGGCAACCGCTTAATCTTCGATCGACGCCTCAAAAGGGAGAGATAAACAGATGCGTAACAAAGCGCTTTTACTGGCTCTTGTCGTCGTCGTCGCTTGCGGCGCCGGTCCGTTCCGCGGCGGTTTTGGTCGAGGAGTCGTTTCTTCCGCCGTTCAGCCCGCCGCCCAGCCTGTGGCTCAGTCTTCCGCAGTCGGCGCCGCCGCGTTTTCCGCTCAACAGGGCGCGCGCGCCAACGAAGTCGCGCAGATTGTTTTCAAGGGGTCGGACGGAATGCAAATTCAGTGGGACGTCGCGGTTCTTGGCGACTTTGCTTCCACGCCTTTGGTTTGCCCCGGAACGCAAAATTTCCAAACGGCGAAGAGTTATCGTTTGAAGTTGTCGAACATCCCCAATCGTCCTGAATTGACGCTCTATCCGACGCTGACGATCAACGCCGTTACGCCTCGTACGCGTGCTTATCTTGATCATAACGCGATTCCCGTCAAATTCTCCGAAGCCGATTTTGATCAAATCCAAAACGGCAATTTCGTGACGAAAGTTATCTTCCTGCCTTCGCAAAAGTATCAAAACCTCGCTTTGGCGGGCGGCGTCGACACGATCGTCAACACGCAACTTCCCGCCGGAGCCGATCCGATCGTCGAAGCGCAAAATCGCGGCGCTATTTTAGCCGTCGTTCAAATTGGAAATAAAGACCTCTCGCTAGACGATTCGTTCGCCGGAGCCGCCGTCGCCGTTTCCGAAGCGCAACAGATTCCGATTTCCGGCGTCAACGCGCCCGCGTTTGGAACGCCCGCTTCCGAGAGCGCCAACGCAGTCGCCGAAATTCCGACGGTCGCTACTCCTCGTCCGCAAACGAATCTTCAGCGTTTGTCTCCCAATCCTTCGACGGGCGTTCCTTCCGTCCTTGATACGACTTGGAACGATTCGAAGTTCTAAGCGCCTTAGGTTGGGCGTTGCGCGACGCGTAGTCGGTCGGCTCTTATTGGCGTCGCGCCGAGCGTAACGAATACGGCGTCGCGATTTCGCGGCGCCGTTTTGTTTTTTACGAGGCGCGAGAATCGAACCGCGTTTTCTTACTCAGTTACTTTTTACGAGAGATAGAGTTATGTTTCGCAAGCGATGCTATCGACGCGAATTCGCGCGACGCGCGACGTCGACGTTTTTCGTCCTCGCTTTTCTGGTCGGTTCTTCCGCGCTTTTCGCTCAAACAAAGACGAAGCCTTATCCCGCGTCGCCCGGACTTGCTCCCGTGAATCGACCGTCCCTTCCGACCGGCGAATTGGCTTCCTTTGCGCGACTGCAAGGCGTCAAAGGCGTTATGCAGCCAGTCGAGTGGATTTTGCCTAAAGGCGTCGGCGTCGAAGTCGCGCTTGAAGGAAGTTTTGCGTCCGACGCCAACAACAAAGGGCTTTTTGCCGTCGAAGTCGGACGCGTCTATCGTTTCAAGATTACCGGCGTTCCAGGGCGCGAGAAAGAAGCGCTTTATCCGACCCTCGAGCTTATTGGGCGATTGAATCCGCCGAAAGGCAAGGAGTGGGATTTTCCGATCGAGATTGAAGTTCCTTCGATCGATTTGGAAAATGCGTTGAACGGCTCCTTTGTCACGCGCGTGATCTTCGTAGAAAATTCGGAAAACCCCGCCGACGTCGATTCCGACGCGAATCGAGAGAACTTGACGTTCGACGTGCCGGGCGGAGTCGATCCCGTTGTCGCCGCTTCCACGCGCGGGCGACCTTTGGCGATTTTGAGACTTGGAACCCGCGCGCCAAACGGCGCTCCGACTGCGGAAGACCCGTTCTTTTTCGGATTGCCGCGAGTTGATTTTCGACCTGTTGTCCTTGAAGACGAGGCGCTTGAAGAAGTCGGCGAATCCAAAGAATCCGACGATTCAGACTGGGGCGTTTTCGTCTCAGGCGACGAAGAGTAGTCTTTGCAAAGGTTTTGCAAAGGTTGAGCGAAAAGCGCCTGTCGAAAGGATAATTCGTTGCAAGATAAAGCGATCCAAAGCGCGGCGCCTTCTAATCGAGACGCGTCCGATTTGAACGGCGCGTCTCTTTCTTCTTTTGCGTCTTGCGCTAGCGCGACTTGGGCGCCCGAAAACGCGAGCGATTTTCTGTTTGTTTTGGGCAGTCGTTCTCCTAGGCGGCGTCAACTCTTGAACGATTCCAATTATCGATTCTATGTTTTGCCTTCCGACGACGGCGTAGAAGAGGGCGAGGCGCCAAGCGACGATCCTCGTGAATTTGTCGACCGTTTGGCGTTTGTGAAAGCGTGCGACGTCGTAAGAAAGATTCGGACGAGCGCGACGATTCGAAACGAGATATTGCGCGTTTTGGCGCCGACTGTTTTGGTTCCGAGAAAGGGCGGCGCGTCTCTAGTCGTAATTTCTTGCGATTCAGTCGCCGTTTGCGACGGCGAGATTTTAGGCAAGCCGGTCGATATTGTCGACGCCGAGCGAATGCTTCGCAAATTAAGCGGTTCCAAGCATTGCGTTCATACGGGCTTATGCGTTTGGAAACTTGACGACGAGCCTAAAAACGATCAAATTGTTCGGCGCGTCGAGACTTCCGTTCTATTGATGGAGCCGCTTTCTGAAGAACGACTTGACGGCTACCTTGCAAGCGGGCTTTGGGAAGGCAAGGCGGGCGCTTTTGGTTATCAGGATGGGAACGACTGGCTTCAACTTATTTCGGGAAGCGAGTCGAACGTCGTCGGCTTGCCTCTTGAAGCGTTGCGTAAAGTCGTCGAAGGGTTGCGTTCGACGATCTAATAGCAGTCGCTCGTTTGGTAATCGTTCACGGAATTTTTCGAGCAAGGCTCGCGCTGGAATCGCGTCGTAAGACGCGCGCGATAAGCCGCTTATCTTCTGATAAGCGGACGGCGCCGCCGAAAACGCGTCCGTAATATAAGCAAAATGTAACCGTTCACGGGAATTTTTAGAGAAATCCTTTTCATCGCTCAATCCTTCTTCTGTTTTATCTTTTTTCAGCCGATAAAATTGTTATGGAAGACCCTAAGGACGTCAGAATTCGCGAACTGGAAGCCGAAGTTCGCAGA
>JAZUGM010000108.1:0-12844 GCA_045641205.1 Thermoguttaceae bacterium | reverse complement strand
CGTCTTCGACAGGCGCGCCCGAGTCGTCGAAGAGCGGCTCGCCGGGGCAAAACGCGACGCAACGTCCGCAACCGACGCAAAGTTTTTCGTCGATCGTCGGTATTTTGAGGTATTCTTCGTCCGACCATACGAACGAAATCGCGTCGTAAGAACATTCGCGTCGGCAAATCGAACATTCGCGATTATAGTAAAGCAGGCACTTTTCTAAATCGAATTTGGCGAGTCCGATCGGGGCGCGCGCTTTCTTTTCGGGCGTCAGGCGCGCGATCGCGCCCGTCGGACAGACTTGACCGCAGGCGACGCATTCTTCTTGGCAATAGCCCGACTCGAAGTCGACGCGCGGGAGACCGATTTGTAGCGCGTTCGCGATCGTCGACGGATCGTTGGCGTTTGGCGTCGCTTCTTTGTCGACTAATTTCAACAATTTTGTCGGACAGGCGTCGACGCAACGTCCGCAACGCGCGCATTGGGTTAGGAATCGCGGCTCGGGCAGGGCGCCGGGCGGTCTGAAAAATAGGGTCGACAATTTGCCGCCGAGTCGTCGGAGCGCGTAGACTATGACGACGCTCAGTGAAATTACGCTCGCCGCCCCGAAAAATTGACGTCGCGACGAGGCGCTTGTTTTTTTATCGGACGCGTTATTTTTCGCAGCGAGATTTATTCGACGTATCTTGACGCCGAGCCTTTTAGGCAAATAAAGCGCTTCTTGCAAGGCTCCGCACGGACAGAATTGAAAACGCCAGAACAACGGCGAAACGATAAAACAGACCAGAAACGCAATTAGGACGACGCTTGTTTTAGGGAACAGAACAAAGGCGCGCGAAAAAATCGCCGTCGGATCGAAAATAAGCGGGGAAAACGCGTCGAACAACGGGCTCGACGTTTTGTCGGAGAGGAAAAACGGAATCGAAGCCAGCGCCCAGAACGTTGCAAAAAACGCGAATAAACGACGAGGCGGAAAGGTTAGCCCGTATTTTAAGAAACGTTTCTTGAACGACTTGCGACGAAGAAACGCGCACGCGTCGAGCGTCGCGCCTAACGGACAGAGAAAGCGGCAGTAAAATCGACGTTTGAAGATGCAAAGAACAACGACAAGAACGCCCAAAATTGCAGACGCGTCGTCGAGGAACACGGTCGCGTGAATTTTATTTGCGCCGTTGGGCGTCAACGACGCCAAAAACGACGTCGGACTCAAACGACAGACGACGCGCGCTATTATTTCAGAACCGTAGAGCAGGGCGCAACAACTTGCGATAAAGACGAAAAATCGGAACGCGACGAGAACGCTTTTTTGGATTTTGCGCCGTTGAGAATCGTTTTTCTGCATTTTTAGCGTTTGAAGATTTGGGATTTCCCAAGATGCGAACCAAATTAGAAAACAAGCTCGTCGCGCTCGAGTCGCGCAAAAGAACGACTCAAGCGTTTAATCGACGAGAAAAAGAACGTCAGCCCAAGTAGGCTTTTTGTTCCAAGAGCGCTTTTTGCACGTCGGGAATTGAGACGGCGCGCGCGGTAACGTCGGACTTGACGGCGATCGCGGCGGCGACCCCGGCGGCGTGCCCGCTGACCCAGCAGTTCGGATAAACGCGCACGACGTCCGACATCAACGGCTCGGCGGAAAGCGAACGACCCGCCGTTATGATGTTTTCGACGTTCTTAGGCAACAGCGAGCGGTAGGGAATTTGCCAGCCGATATGGTCGCCGTTCCAAGCGCCTCCGATTCCCACGCAGTCTTCGTACTTTTTGCCCGCGCGAGCGTCCGCCAATTTGAGCGTTTCAACCCCCTCGACGACGCGCGTGATGCGCACGCCGATTTGCGGCGCCGTTTCCATTAGGTAGACGCTTTCATAACCGGGCGTCGCGCGAATTTGCTGAACTTGCTTCCAGATTTGCTTACGGTGTTTCAATTCCAATTCCGACAGGACTTTGACGTCGCAACCGTCGAGGGACGGTCCGCCCATATTGACCCAGTTCACGCCGGGAACGGGCGTCGGATCGCCCAAATTTCGCGGGCGTTTCGTTCCTTCGGGCGGATTGACGCGGTCAAGATTGCCAATGCGCGAAACCAGCCCAATGTCGTAGGCGCGTTGCGTGTGCGCGACTCCGGCGGGCGTGAAGACGTCGCCGTCTCCGGTCGTGTCGACGACTTGTTTGGCTAGGATCGCTTGCGGTCCCATTTTCGTTTGGATCACGGCGCCGCAGACGACGGGATTGCCCGTCGCGGGATCGACTTGGTCGGAAAGGATCGCGTCGCACGCCCACGAGTGAAGGAAGACTTCGATATTCGCTTCCGTGATCATCTCGACGAGCAAATATTTGTAGGCTTCGGCGTCAAGCGTCGGATTGCGTCCGAATTCGCGATCGCAAATTCCGTTCGGCAGTCCTTCGAGACGCTTCATCATTTCTTCGCCGATTCCTTGCGTCGCTTGAATTTTTTGACCGTTTTCTTTGATCCAGTGTCCGAGAATGTGGACGACGAGTCCGCCGGTCGCAAGACCGCCGAAGTGTCCGTAACGCTCGACGAGCGTCGTCTTGACGCCGAGCCTTGCCGCCGCGATCGCCGCGCAACAGCCAGCCGGACCGGCGCCGACGACGAGAACGTCCGTCTCGTTAATTTTCGGAAGACCGACGCTAGGACGAACGATCGAGCCGTCCGCTTGCAAACGACAGGGCGTCGCTTGCGTGCCGTCGTGCAATACGCCGGTCGTTTTATCCTCTTTGTGAACGAAATCGGCGCGCGCTTCTTTGAGGTCGACGCCAAGAACGCCCAACGTCGTCGCGCCTAAGCCCGCCCCTAAAGTTTTCAACCAGTCGCGTCTTGAAACGTCGCTAAGTTTCATAACAACCTCTGTTTCCGTTGAGATAAGGCGCGAACTCGCGCACTAGGCGACCGCTCGCGCCGCGTGAAGAACAAACAATTTTCACGTTTAGATTTTCGCGTTTAGTGCATTTCCGCTTCGACCTTTTTAATCGCCGGTCGATAGTAATGGAAGTGAACGTTAGGGTGATCGCCGAGCAAAGACATTGGGACGGCGGAATCGCACAATTTGTTGGCGACCATAAAGGCGGAAAGACGCA
This sequence comes from Thermoguttaceae bacterium, assembly GCA_045641205.1. GTDB lineage: Bacteria > Planctomycetota > Planctomycetia > Pirellulales > Thermoguttaceae > RUG369. The sequence goes on along the minus strand of JAZUGM010000108.1, from coordinate 9,766 downwards.
TTCCGAACGGATTGTCGTGCATTCCGGCTTGCCAAATGCTTACTTTGTCCGCTTTCCACGTTTCGACCGGTCCGACCGTACACGCCTGCGACGGAACGTTCGCGACGTAACCGCCGCCGCTCGTTCTTGCGTTTTGGAGAATCGTAATCGGGTGCAAATCGACGACGCGCGTCGCCAATTTGCGATATTCTTCGGGCGAAGGCGGCGCGTCTTTGAATTGTCCGACGCGTCTCACGGGGTCGTTGAACGCCCAGTGCTTCGTGTCGCCTTGACCGCCTTGCATCGTCGCGCAACGGATCGAATCGTAAGTTCTGGAATACGCCGCGAGATCGCCCGACGGGAAGTGAATGTTTTCGAGCGGCATTTGCAGTTTCTTGTCGATTCGGTCGAAACACATGCCGAAGTCGGCGCGAGCAAAGGACAGCGGGTGATCCATACCGACGGGAACGCCGTTTTCAACCCATTCGTCCATACCCCAGAAATGCGCGTGCTTCAAGTTGATTTCCAACGCGTTGACAATGCGCGCGACAAGCGGGAGTTGTTCCGTCGGACCGATCGGACCGCAAAGACCGACGGGATTGTCCGCCGTCGACGCCTTCCATGCTTCGACGTATTCGAGCGCTTCCGCCAAATAGAATTCTTCCAACGTTTCGTAATAATGAACTTGAAAGCCGGGTCGAGAGAGTTTGAAGAGCGTTTCTTCCGTCAATTTGGCGGCGTCTGCCAAAATTTCAGGATCAAGCGTCGTATAATCCCACCAGTCGGGAGCAATCTTACTTAATGATCGTGCCATATTACGAGTTCCCAATATATCTTCTAACAATTCCTTTTGGCGCGACGTCGACGTCTTCGACTTCGCCTTTTCTTGAATTATACGACGTCTTGCTTTTGAAGTCCAGCAAATTTTAGATTTTTTTTCGTTAAGTCCAATTTTTTCAACGGACGCGCGCGTTAGATTTGACGTTTGCGACAAGAAATAAAACAAGAAGCAAAACAAGCAATAGAGCGAAGTCAAAACAAGAAACAAACGTCAAAACAAGAAACAAAAAAAGCCGGTCTAAACCGGCTTAAATACGCCCAATCCGATTCGAACGGATAACCTTCGGTTCCGTAGACCGATGCTCTATCCAATTGAGCTATGGGCGCGCGCAAACGCGCAAGATACGCCCAATCCGATTCGAACGGATAACCTTCGGTTCCGTAGACCGATGCTCTATCCAATTGAGCTATGGGCGCGCCTCAACAAGACGAATCAACGTCTCGTCGACAACAGGGATAATTAAACCATAGGTTTGATTTTTGGCAAGAGGAATTTTGAAATTTTTGTCGATTCTTTTTGTCGTCTAAACGCGTCGGACGTCGTATTCCAACAACGGAACAAAACTTTGCCGACGCGCGACGTTCGAAACGCGCTCTTAGAAGGGAAGCGTGAACGGACTATAGGTCGAATATCCAAATTCGGGAAGTTCGTCGATCGTTTTCATATCCTCTTCTGAAATAACGAAGTCGAAAACTTCCGCGTTGGCTTTGATTCGATCCGTATGCGTCGATTTAGGCAAGGGAAGGACTCCGTGTTGGATTTCCCAACGAATACACAACTGCGCGATCGATTTGCCGTAGCCGTCGGCGATTTTTTGCAAACGCTCGTCGGAAAGGACGCGTCCGCAACCCAAAGGACTCCACGCTTCGACTTGAATTCCGTTTGCTTGACAGAATTCGACCGTTTCGAATTGCGGATAACCGGGGTGAAACTCGATTTGGTCGACGGCGGGTCGAACTTCGCAGACGTCAAAAATTTGCTTGAGATGCGGTTCAAGGAAATTGCTTGTTCCGATCGAGCGCACTAAACCGTCTTTTTGTAATTTCTCGAAGGCGCGCCACGTCGCGACGTTCACGGCGACGGGATCGTCGTAGACTTTTTCATTCGCAGGCCAGTGAATCAGATACAGATCGACGTATTCGACGCCGAGCAACTCCAACGATTTTTGAGCCGCCTTCAACGTCGACTCGTAGCCGCGATCCGTGTTCCAAAGTTTGGTCGTCAGAAAGATTTCTTCGCGTTTTAAACCCGACTCGACGATTCCTCGACCGACGCCGCCCTCGTTGTAGTAGGCATACGCCGTGTCGATATGCCTGTATCCAAAAGACAACGCGTCTTTAACGGACGCCGCCGCCGTATCCCCGTCGGGCGTTTGCCACGTTCCAAAACCGACGCAAGGGATCGTGTTTCCATCGTTGAGTCGATAGAAGTCGACTAACGATCGTTTGTTGTTGTTCGTCGTCATAAACCTACTCTTTTTATTCCGTCCCATTAATTCAAAAAAAGCCGACGTCAATAGGCATAACGTCGGCTACATAAATCACATTTTTCGAATTCGGCTAAAAATCATTTCAAACCCGAAGTCGGCGCTAGCGTATTGGCTGGATCCGCCATTGGATCGGCGCCAAAGCCCGTAGAACCCGAACCAGAACCGTAGCCCGCGCCGGAACTTCCGTAAGAACCGCCGCCGACGTTCGAAGCGCCGGAATCGCCGTAGTAACGAGCCGCGCCGGGGAAACGCCAAATTTTGACTGTTCCGTCGGCGCAACCGCCGCTGACGTAAACGGAATCGTCGGTAACGTCGACCGCGAAGACGGGCGAATTTGCCTTAAAGACCGCAAGCTCGGCGCCCTTGGCTTTGCCCGGCTTACGCGTCGGCTGTGCGACTGGTTTTTCAACGGAGGCGCCCGACATAGAATCAGACCCCATAGAACCTGACGCCATCGAACCAGACCCCATCGAGCCCGACATAGAACCGCTCATTGCGGGCGTCGTCGAACTCATACCCATCGAACCCATACCCATCGAACTCATTGCGTCGCCCGACATAGAACCGCCCATTCCGGCGTTTCGAGGATCGTTGGCGTTTGCGCCGCTTTGTCCTTGCGGGCTCCAAAGTCGAACCGTTCCGTCGTCGCTAGACGTGCAAACGTAGGAACCTGTGAAAATAGCTTGACGCACGGCGCCTTGGTGCCCGACAAATCGGCAAACTTCTTCAGTCGTCGTCGCGTTCCACAATCGCGCGGTTTTATCACGGCTTGCCGTCAACAAATAGGTTCCGTCTTCGGAAAATCTAACGGAATAGACTTTGTCCGTATGCCCTTTAAAGACGGCGACTTGACGTTGCAATCCGAGATTCCATAGTCTGACCGTTCCGTCGGCGCCCGCCGTGGCGACAAATTGGCTGTCGGGCGAGAACGCGACGTCAAAGACGGGTCCCTCGTGTCCGACGTCCTCGTAACCGACCCCCAACAAAGAGGCGTCGGCACGGTTTGGCAAGGAACCCAACTTTTTAACGGTAAGGGATTCCCAGAAATAGACCCGACCGTCGTTGCAAGCGCCCGCCACGTATTCGCCGGAAGAGGCGACGGCAATTTTCCAAACGCGGTCTTTACAACCGAGATACGCGCGAATATTCTCTTGATTGCCAAAATTCCACAGACGCGCGGTTTGATCGTAGCTCGACGTTAGAACGAATCTGTAGTCGGGCGAAAAAATAGCGTCCGTCAAACCCTGTTTATGAACTTCCTTGTAAGTCTTTCTCAAGCGCGCGCTAGTAACGAACCATTCCGTCGTTTCCGGATCGTACTTTCCTTCAAGCGCCCATAGGCGCGCGGTCTTGTCGCCGCTCGCGCTCAAAACCGCGTAACCGTTTCCGTCGTTAAAAGAAAGGAACTTCACGGACGTAATCGGCTCTTTTTCGTCATGTCCGCGATAGACAAACTCGGGTTCGTCGACTTCGACGGGTTTTGTTCCAAAAAGCGCTTGCGCGTTTGCGGCGCCGTAACCCGTTTGGGCTCCGTTTGCTCCAAAACCGCCTGAACCCAAACCGCCTGCGCCAAAACCTCCTATTCCGGCGTTGAAACTTTGATTCGACGCTCCTTGCGCTCCAAATCCGCCCTGACCGAACGCGGACGCCGTTTTGTAGACGCCGAAGACGCCGGGCGCTTGCGCGCGCGCGCTATCTTGGGTCAAAACGAACGCGGCGACAACGAACGCGGCGCCAGCGAACGCGGCGCTTCCGGCTAACAAACTCGCGCCAAACGCATAGGCGCGTCGTGATAACAAGCGTTCCAACATAATTGACATCTCCGGCATATCGGAAAGGCGCGTTCGAAGCGCTCGACGCAACGGTCGCGAGTCGTTCAAAGTACGACTTGCGCCAAAACCGTAGCGACGCGATTAAACGACGGCGCTTCAAGAAAGTCGCGCGAACAAACGAACGACCTTCGCCTAGGGAAAGGTAAGGATGGGGAAACCGAGGGGCTCCCTTATTAAATTTAAACACGCCTTTCAAAATAAGTCAAAGATTTTCGGGGAATTTGTAAGAATTTCTCAATAATTTCTTCTTTTTTTAGACAGAAAATTCCAATATTACAACCTGTATTGATTTCGCGCGCCGTTACGTTTCAACGGGAGGGCGCCGTCGAAACTTTGTTTGTATGCGTTCATTTTTGTCGACTTTTTACTTCCTCGCTATACGCAAATGCGAAAAGGGTTGCGACGCGCGCTTTTTTCTGCTTGATTAGGTAGAATCGGCATAATGGGAAGCGTAAAAAATAAAAATTTATAAAAAACAAGGGGTTCCCCTCTAAAGTGGGGTTTTTATTTATGTAAATATCATCATTATTATTAATGACAAACGAGCCGTTTGTTTTTTTGACGCTCTGCTGAAGCGGAGATTTGTTTCCATTTTGGAACCGTCGTTAATTGACGCGCGTCGTCGTTGGTTTTAGCGCGCTTTGGCGAACTAAAATATTTGCGGTTCGAAGGAAGCGAGTGGTAATATGGGAATTTTAGCAATACAATATCGGACGTTGGAAGACGCGCCAATATTGATCGCTCTCAATCGCGAGGAGCAGTACGCGCGCGCGTTCCTCCCTCCTCGCATTCAATCCGGTCGTCCTCGCGTTGTTTGCGGCATAGATCGCAAGACGGGCGGAACTTGGGCCGGCGTGAATCAGCACGGAATGTTTGTCGCGGCGATCAACGCGCCTAAGCGTCTTGTTTCCTACGAGCCTCGTTCTCGCGGGTTGCTTTGCAAAGATTTGCTTTCTTGCGCGACGGCGGAGGAAGCGATCGAGCGCGCCGAACGTGAGTTGACCTCGGGGAATTACGCGGGCGTGAACTTTCTTTGCGTCGATCAACGCAACGGGGGCGTCGTTTACGGGGGATCCGAAGTCGGCGTCGAAATGTTGCGACCGGGCTTGCATTTGTTGACGAGCAATCGATTGGACGATCGCGAGGATCAACGCCAAGAATACGTTCGTCGTCTGTTGACGTTGCATCGTCTCGATTCGGCGGTCGCGTTTTTGGCGGCGGCAAGCGGAGCTTTTTCTCGCACGCCCGACGTTACGGGCAAACGCGGCGTTATTATTTCGGAACCTCGATTTGGTACCACGTCGTCGATGTTGCTTTCTTTGACCGAGCGAACTCAAAAGTCGATTATGCAATTTGCGAACGGTTCGCCCAACGAAGTTTGTTACGAAGACGCGTCGGCTTTGTTGCGTCAGGTTTTGTCGACGGATCGTTCGTCTCAAAAGAAGACGAGATCGAAAGTCGAATCGGGCGCGAGCGGATTCGACGTCGATTCGGATCTTTTGGAAGACTGATTTTCGCGCTTTTTTCCCGAGCGCTTTTTTCCCGAGCGTGTTTTTTCCCGAGCGCTTTTCGCTTCTTCTTGTTCGACGCCCCTTCGATTATTTTTGTTGAAAACAAAAAGTCGTCAAGGGGTTTTTGTTTCTTTGATTCCTTAGTTTGTCGAACAAATTGATTCTTTTGTCTCCTTTTTGTCGCTTTTCCTATAAATTTTCTTTCTTTTTTGGCGGCGCCCCTCGAAACGTCGTCGCGTTTCGTATAAAATGCTTTAAATTTGTCGGGCTGTAAATCAAGACCCGTTGTTTTTAGTTCGCGTTTTTCGAGACGCGCGCGTTTGTTTGTTGCGACGCGTCCCGAGAAACGAAGGTTTAGCGCTGGAAAGATTTCGTAATGGCGATCGACTCTTATTCCCTTTGTCCAGGCGGACGAGGTAAAAAAATCCGTTTTTGTTGTCCCGATCACTTGAAAGATTTGGAACAGATCGATCAGATGATCGAAGGCGAGCAGTTTGCCGCCGGTCTTTCCTTTGTCGAATCGTTGGAAAAGAAACGACCAGATTGCGCTTGTCTTGCCGAGGCGAAGTGTCTTTTCCAGAAGGCGATCGGACTTTGGGAAGAGGCTTATCAGACGGCGACTAATTTTGTCGCGCGCGAGCCTAAAAACGTCGTCGCTTTGACCGAACTTGCCTCTTGCGCCGCGTTGTTAGACAAGCCGCAAGAAGCTATTTCCGCGTTGGTCGACGCGATCGAGAACGTCGAAGGAGATCAATTCCCGCTTGCGGTCGTTCAGGCGATGCTTACCGTCGGAACGTCTTTGTTTGAACACGGTCGAATTTTCCAAGCGATCGCCGTAGCGAAACAGCTTCAGGCTTTTGCGCCGCAAGACCAAGCGTCAAACGCGTTTTTATACCGTTGTCTTGGCTCCGATTCCGTTCCCCTAATGCTCAAAGAACAAGTCTTCGACTTGGAAGCGCCCGCCGATTTTCCGAAAAAAGCCGAATACGACCAAGCGGTCGCTTTACTTGCGCGCGGCAGTTGGAAGCGCGGTCGCGCGATTTTGGAAACGCTGTTGGAATTTGGCGACGCGTGGCCCAATTTGTTTAGAAATCTCGCGATCGTCGAATATTGGTTTGCCGAAGAAGAGAAGGGACGCGCCTATTTTGATCGTTATCTCGCGTCGCCCGGCGCCGATTACGAAGCGTCCGTCGACGTCGAACAATTCTTGTTGCTTCTTGAAGCTCCGTCTTGGGACGACGTCGAGTATATGACGCGACGCGTCTATACGCTTGAAGATTTCGACGCGTCTTACGAAAAATTCCTTTCGTCCAAATCGTTGGTCGCCAATCGACGTTTGCAAGCGACGGGCGCCGGAGACGTTCCTCCGAAAATGGCGTTCAACGTACTGGATCGTCCGCTTGAAGACTTTGCGTCGGATCCGAAATTGAGCGACGTCGCCTCCCTTTCGGGGTATCTCTTCCTTTACGGGAAGCAGACGTCTCGCGCGGCGCGCGCCGAATTCTATCTTTTCCCCGACGCGATCGATCGCGCGGACTCGTTGTTGCAAGAAACGCTTGGATTTACGCCCGCGCTGGAAACTACCGAGACGCTCGAAGGTCGACCGACGCTTTGGACGACGAACGCTTCGACGCCCCGCTTCCAATTTAAAGACCCGTCGAAATTGAGCGAAGAAGCCGCGACGAATCTCTTCGACGAAGCGTTTGAAGCCTTTGCCGATCGTTGGTTTGCGCACGCTTACCGCGTTTTGGGCGGCAAATCGCCCAAGGAATATTTGGTCGAGCCGAACGGTTCGCGTCGCGTCGAAGCGCTGATTCGCGTCGTCGCGTCGATTTTTACGGCTCCGTATAACGCAAAAGTCGCGGATCTTTTACGTTTGCGCGCCGGTTTGAACGCTCCTGCGCCGATCGTTCCTCCGACGACGTTTGCTTCGACGGAAGAAGCGGTCGAATTTTTCCGCAACGTTCCTTTGTGGCGCTGGGGACGATTGCAAGTCGAATCTTGCAGTTCCGACGCGCTCGCCGAATTGTTGCAAATTGCGAACTTGGTCGCGCCGCGCGACGTGAAAGCGAAGTTTGCCGCCGAATTTGTCAAGCGACCCGTCGGAGAAGTGAAATACGAAGACCGCGCCGTTGCGTTCGGCGTTCTCATCGACGAAGCGCTCCTTTCGCAGGATTCCGAACAAGCGTTGAGTCTTATCGCCGAGGCGGGCAAATACGCGAACGAAAACGGACAATCCGATTCTCGCTGGAACGTGTTGGAAATTATGACGCGGTTCCGACGTCAAGAATTTGAGCAAGTGCGCGCGATCGCGAAACACGTTTTCACCGAACATCAAGAGGATCAAGAAGCGATTCAGACGTTGCAACAGTTCTTCGCCGAGTTGAACGCGTCGGCTCAAGCGCAAATGCAAGCTGCGGAGGCATACCGACTTCGAGCCGGTCAACCGGCTCCGGCTCCCGCGCGTCCGCAAGCGGCGCAAAGCGCGCAGACGTCGACCGTCGATTTTGCCGTCGGAAGCGGCGCCGGAGTTTCGAAGGAGACGAAATCAAGCGGCGGCGGATTGTGGACGCCGGGCGGAACGACCGAGACGAAGCCGCAAAACGGCGGCGGTTCCAAATTGTGGATTCCCGATTGATTTTACGCGCCGTTTGTGAAGATTCTCGCGTCGACGGGAATTTTCAAACGTTTTTATATCGATTTGGCGCGTCCTGATTTAACTAATCTCGTCGCGTCAAGTCGCTTTTTGTGGACGATCGCGAATTTTGGAGTTTTACGACGCGTCGTCGACGTCGGGAGGAACGAACAATGAGACTGGGGATTTACGGCGGCAGTTTTGACCCTGTGCATACGGCGCACTTGCTTTTGGCGGAGACGGCTCGCGACGAAATGAAGCTGGATCGCGTCGAATTTTTGCCGTTGGGTAATCCTCCTCACCAGAAAATTGTGAGAACGAGCGGGGAAGCGCGTTTTCAAATGCTTCAAGCCGCGCTGGCGCCTTATTCCGACTTCACGGTCGGACGATACGAGATTGATTCGGCAAAAGTAAGTTACACCGCCGACTCGTTGCGTTATTACCGCGAACGATTTCCAAACGACGAATTGTTTTTAATCGTCAGTTCGGAAACGTTCAACGATATGCCGCGCTGGAGCAGACCCGACGTCATTTGTCGTCTTGCGTCGCTTATCGTCGCTCGTCGCGCGGGCTATCCGCCCCCTGATTTTTCGCTTTTCAGTTCGATTCTCGACAAACAAACGCTCGACGTTTTTCGTAATCAAGTCGTCGACATGCCTTTGCTGGACGTTTCGTCGACGGAGATTCGACGACGCGTCGCCGAAGGCAAGAGCGTTCGTTTTTTGACGCCGGACGGGGTGATCGAATACGTCGAAGCCAATAATCTATATAAGTCGTGATTTGTTTTCGTCGCGCGTTTTGCCGCGCGATTTTTTTATTTGCCAATTATAGGAGATTCTAATGCGTAACGTGTCTTTGTCGCGTTTATTGACGTCGACGCTCTGCGCGGTTCTGACTTCCGTTTTCGGATCGGCGTATTGCGGAGCCGCCGAAGACGCTTCCACGCCCGAATTTAAAGTCGCGACGCCTCAACTCGAGCGTTTTCGGGACGGTATTCCTCATTTCTTGGAGAAAGTCGCGAAAGGCGAAGACGTCAAAGTCGCGTATTTTGGCGGATCGATTACTGCGGCGAACGGCTGGCGGGTTCAAACGCTTGCGAAATTCAACGAGACGTATAACGACTCGAAATTTTCGGAGATCAACGCGGCGATCGGCGGCACGGGCAGCGATCTTGGCGTTTATCGTCTTGCGCACGACGTTTTGCAACATAACCCCGACCTCGTCTTTGTCGAATTTGCCGTGAACGACGGAGGAGCGGCGCCGGAATCGATTTGGCGTCAATTAGAGGGGATTGTTCGACAAATTTGGCGCCACGATCCGTCGACCGATATTGTTTTCGTTTACACTTTCCGCGTCGGACACGAAAACAACTCCCTTGGCGGCGAGGCGCCGCGTTCCGTTTCCGCGTCGGGACAAGTCGCCGAATTCTATGGGGTTCCGTCGTTAGACTTCAATATTCCCGTCGTTCAACTTGCGGAA
>JAZUGM010000107.1:0-5171 GCA_045641205.1 Thermoguttaceae bacterium | reverse complement strand
CGACGCAAGAGCGGAGTAAGTCGAAGAGATGAAATTAGATTATAAAAGCATAGTAGCCGACGACGGCGCCGAAATCTGTTACGCCGACGTCGGAACCGGGCGTCCCCTTGTTTACGTCTACGGTTTTGGGGAAAGCATCGCCGTCTTGAACGCGTTGTTGGAACGTTTGAGTTCTCGTTTTCGTTGCCTATGTTTCGATCAACGCGGGTTCGGGTCTTCGCCAAGCGCCCCTAATATTGGCGTGGAACGTTCCGCGCTTGATTTGCACAGTCTGATCGCTAAATTGAACTTACAAGACGTTTCGCTTGTCGGTTATTCGATGGGCGGTTCCGTCGCGTTTTCTTATATCGAGCGGTTTGGGACGGAACGGTTGCGAAATTTAGTCTTGGCGGACACTGCGCCAAAATTGCTAAACGACGATTCGTGGAATCTGGGGCTTTGGCAAGGGAGTTACGTCTATTCCGACTACGAACGCGACGTCAAGGACGTCGAAGACGATCCCGAACTTTTTCACTTGCGCTTTTACGCGCGCGCCTCGATGAAAATTTACGATAAAAAACAACTCGACGATCTTCCCGACGAGGACGACAAACCGGGTTGGCTCGCGAAAGTCGTCGAGTTGACGCGCTTGCGCGAATCGCTTGTCAAACGCGTTTTTGGAATCGATTATCCGGCGGAGAAGCGGCGCGTCGAACGACGCTATTGGGAAACAATGACGCTTGGGGATTGGCGCGACGCGGCGTCCTTGATCGACGTTCCTACGCTGTGTCTGCACGCCAGTCCAGGTTCGCTCTATTCGCCGTCGACTTCCGCTTATATGGCAAGTCGGATTCCAAACGCGAAGACGCTTGCGATACCCGACGCCGCGCATACTTGTCCCAAGGATAATTTTGGGACTTACTCGGATATGATCGCCGATTTTTGTTTCGGCGAATCGAGCGCGGCGAATTGACGGCAAAAGTAGAGGAACCGCCGACGGACTTGTCCCTCTAAAGTTGCGTTTTTTACCTTGTCATTGTTAGAGATTGACTTATAATCAAAATTTGGAAACGTTTGTCGAATGGCGCGCGAATTTGGCGTTTTCGCAGTTTGCGCAAGTTCCGACGGCGTGGTATTGGGATTTGTATAATAACTCGTTTTCGAAAACGTTGATTTTCGGTTTGAACGCAAATCGAAAAACAATTTGCAGGAAGTCGACTTATGAAAAAATTTGCGATTATCAAGACGAATCGCGGAACGATCAAACTTGAACTTTTTGCCGACAAGGCGCCCCGAACCGTCGAAAATTTCGTGGGTTTGGCAAACAAGGGATTTTACGACGGCTTGAAATTTCACCGCGTTATTAGCGATTTTATGATTCAAACGGGCGATCCGACTGGCACCGGTTGCGGCGGACCCGGTTACGAGTTTGACGACGAATTTCATCCCGACCTCAAGCACGACGGACCGGGCGTGTTGTCGATGGCAAACGCCGGACCGAATACGAACGGCTCGCAATTCTTTATTACGCACGTCGCTTGCCCTTGGCTTGACGGTCATCATTCGGTCTTTGGCAAAGTCGTCGAAGGACAAGATATTGTCGACAAGACGCGCCAAGGCGACGTAATGGAAAGCGTCAAAATTCAAGAAGTCAAAGACTAGTCGATTTCGTTTTTTTGGCGGCGTTTTTTTGGCGGCGTCGCGCGTTCTTTGACCGATCGGACAAAGGGCGCGCGTCGACGCGTTTAAACCTTAAGGGGCGTTATGAAAAAAGAGTCTTCCGCAGAAAAAGAAATCTCTTTTGAAGAGGCGTATCGTCAACTTGAAACGCTGGTCGGTTCGTTAGAGTCCGGGCAGTGCGAGTTGGAAGACTCGCTCGAGAGTTACGAGAAAGGAATCGCCCTATTGAGGATTTGCCGTCAAAAATTGGCGGGCGTCTCCCGTCGCGTCGAATTGCTTAAAGGAATCGACGAGCAAGGCGCGCCCGTTTTGGAACAACTCGACGAAACGACGTTAAGTTCGCGAACGGACGTCGCGGGGCGTCAGAATCTCGGAGCGAACGCGACGGAGCCTCGCGCGGCGTCGCGCGATCCGAACGCGCTCAAGCCGTCGGTCGTTCTTCCTTCCAACGAGCCGCGCGTCGAGTCGCCGGGCGAGCGTCGCGCGGTTCAGCCCGGCGTTCAACCCGTCGAACTACGGCAGGGAAGAGCGCCGCGCGCCGAGGACGACGCGAATCAGCGGAAGCGCGCGCCCGTGAGAAGAACGCGTTGCGACGGCGCTTCGTCGCTTTTCGACGTCGGAGGCGCGTCGGAAACGCAGGCGCCGCGCGGCGGAAGTTTCTTTGATCGCTCCGGCGAGCCCCCTTTTTGACTTTGCTAGCTTCGAACGTCGTAGCTTTGAACGTCGTAAATTGCGACGTTTGATCGTTTATTGGGTCTTTTTTTAAAGCGTTTTATGAACGTTTGACAGTTGGAATTGGAGCGCGTATGACGCAAGCAAGCAGTAAAGTCGACGTCGAAACGTATTTGTCGACGTTGAAGCGCGAAGTGGACGACGCTTTGGACGGATATTCGAATTTGTCCGAAGCGCCTGGGCGTCTTTGTTCCGCGATGCGTTATTCTCTCCTTGCGTCGGGGAAGAGGCTTCGTCCTTGTCTCGCTTTAATCGCGTCGGAACTGTGCGGAACGAATCGCGCCCAAGCGATCCCCGCCGCCGTCGCGCTCGAGTTTGTTCATACGTACTCGCTGATTCACGACGACTTGCCCGCGATGGACGACGACGACTTGAGGCGCGGACTACCGACTTGTCATCGTCAATTTGACGAGGCGACGGCGATTCTTGCCGGGGACGGACTTCTGACCGGCGCTTTTGAAGTTTTGGCGTCGTCCGCTTGGGCTCCCGAGGTCGTTTCTCGTTGCGTCGCGACGTTGGCGCGCGCGTCGGGCGCCGTCGGTATGGTCGGAGGTCAGGCCGACGACGTAGATTGGGCTTTGTCGCAAGAGGGCGCGTCGGAACGAGCGAACGGGTCGGAATCCGAGGATTTCTTGAACGCGATTCACCGTCGCAAGACGGGCGCGTTAATTTCCGCTTCGCTTCAATTAGGCGGAATTGTCGCGCGCGCGTCCAACGACCGTTTGAAGGTTCTTGAAGAATTTGGCTATAAATGGGGTCTGGCGTTCCAGATTTCCGACGATTTGCTCGACGTCTTAGGCGACGAACAGACCGTTGGAAAACGCCTTCATAAAGACGAAGAAGCCGGAAAATTGACTTACGCGTCTCTGTGGGGCGTCGAAGAAACGCGTCGCAGACTCGAAAAGACGACGAAGGAAGCGGAGAACGTTTTGCGAGACGCCAAAGGCGCTTTCGACGTCGAGTCCTTGCCCTTTAAAACGCTTCTTTATTTAACCGAATACGTTGCGAGACGCGACAAATGAGCGAACGACGTTTACGAGCCGACGAGGACGCGGAGCCGACGATTCTTAGTTCGTTGAAAGACGCTTCCAAGTTAAGAACAATGACGCTCGACGAACTGACCGAATTGGCGGCGGAAATTCGAACGACGCTTCGTCGTCTTTCCGAGCGTCGAAGCGTTCATTTCGCCTCCAATATGGGCGTCGTTGAATTGACGCTCGCGCTTCATTCGGTCTTTGATTTTACGAGAGATCGCCTAATTTGGGACGTCGGTCATCAGTGCTATCCTCATAAATTGATCACGGGTCGTTTTGATCGAATCGACACGATCCGTGCAAAGGGCGGTTTGTCGGGCTATCCTAACCCGCGCGAAAGTCTTTACGATCTGTTTATGACGGGACACGCCGGGAGTAGCGTCGGGACGGCGTTGGGACTTTCGTGCGGCGACGCGTTGGTCGATCGTTTGTTCGCGTCGAAAGGGGGCGATTCTTCCGCGCGCTCTCGTTGTTCGATCGCGGTCGTCGGCGACGGCGCTTTTGCCAGCGGCTCGGTCTTTGAAGCGTTAAATCACGCGGGCGAATTGCAACAGAAACTGATCGTCGTCTTGAACGACAACGAGATGTCTATTTGCAAGCGCGTCGGAGGCTTTGGGCGTTATCTCGACCATATGCGAATTGCGCCCGGCTATCTTGGCGCGAAGTGGCGTTTGCGTCAACTTCTTGAAAAGACGCCCGCCTACGGGTTCCTTTCGCGTTCTAAAGACGCGCTGAAGGCTTGGCTTGTCGGGGGCGCGCTCTTTGAGGATTTTGGTTTTCGTTATATTGGGCCGATCGACGGTCATAACGTCGCGACGTTGCGGAAGTATTTTTTAGCGTTGCAGAATTACGACGCGCCGATTCTCCTGCATATTTTGACGGAAAAAGGGCGCGGATACCGACCCGCCGAAATCGATCCGTCGCAGTATCATTCGACCAGTCCCGCGAAAATCCAGAAAGACAAACGCGCGCGAACCGCCGAACAGAAGGTCTCAAGCAGATTTGCCAAGCGTTTTCCGATTCTTCGTTCGTCCGTTTCCCGATTTAACGACGAGACCGATTTGAATTTGAAGTCGGTTTCCGACGAAGCGCAACCCTTTACTTTTTGGGTTAAAGACGCGATTTTGAACGCGATGAGGAACGATCCGCGAGTTTGCGTAATCGTCGCCGCTATGACTCAAGGAAATATGCTGGAACGCGCGCGCGAGGAATTTCCCGATCGATTTTTTGACGTCGGAATATGCGAAGCGCACGCCGTCAACTTTGCCGCCGGACTCGCAAAAGCCGGTATGCGCCCGATCGTCGACGTCTACAGCGGCTTTATGCAACGCGCTTACGATCAGCTTTTTCAGGAGACGTCCCTGCAGAATTTGCCGATCATATTTTCCCTTGATCGCGCGGGTCTAGTCGGCGCCGACGGAGCGACGCATCACGGCGTCTTCGATTTGAGTTATTTTCGTCCCTTTCCGAATATCGAATCGATCGCGCCGGGCGACCCGCTCGACGTCGGCGAGGCGTTTAAGTACGCGTTTTCAAGGTCGAATCCCGTTGCGATTCGTTATCCGAAAGCGAACGTCGACGTCATTAAGCGCGAAGTCAAGCCTTTCGTTTGCGGCAAGGCGGAAGTTTTGCGCGAAGGCAAGGACGGCTATTTCGCCGTCTGCGGCGGCGGAATATTGCAGACGGCGCTGGAAGTTACGGAACGCCTAGCGAATAGCGCCAAGTCCGTCGATTTTGGCGTTATAA
>JAZUGM010000106.1:0-4079 GCA_045641205.1 Thermoguttaceae bacterium | reverse complement strand
CAACCGCCGCATTAAATGCGGCGGCTTACCGTGAACGATTACAGAAAAACAAACAAAAGTCGTTTGGGACAAAATCCAAAAAAAAACCGACTCGACGCAAGTCGAATCGGCTCAATTTCAACAAAAGGCAAAACGCGCCCGTTAATTGTCGCGCAAAGCGAAAGAATCTAATCGCCGCATAAAGCGAAAAGAACTAATCGCCGCGCAAAGCAAAGAAATCCAAACTCAGTTGGCTTCAAGCCCCCAATCGCGAATCAGTTGTTCGGCGCCCGGCGTCATACGGCGGAGTTTTTCCGCGTAGAGGGCTTTACCAGCGGCGTCCAAAGTCGGCAACTTCGCCTTCATTTTGGCAAGTTGCGCGTGACGCTTACGACGACAATTAATCTCCTTTTTTCTTTCGGAAATGGACACGTTATTCTCCTGTTAGCGCGCTTGTCGACTTGCGACGTTCGCGACAATAAAACGCAAACGCCAAGCCGAATGACATAAAATATTCGGGAAACCGCGCCTCGCCGCCTAGCAAGACCCGGATTGCTTCGCCAAAAAACTTGTTTTATTTTACAGAAAAGGCGCCTTTCGTCAAGCAGACCTAACGACTCTTTTCAATTTTTCAGTAGATTTTACTTAAAAAAGAATTGTCAGTTCAAACGTTTAAAACGATTATATCGAACTTTTCAGAACTTGTTCCATATTTTCCCAAATTTTCATTCGAGCAACGTTTCAACACGCGGCGTCGACAAATTTTTTGTAAAGATTTTCCGTAAGCGTTCGACGAGAAAAAACGACGCCAAACCGACGCGACAAGGGCTTGTAAAGGACGTTTTGAAGGGATATAATAGAAGAATTCGGGGGAACGTTTCGAACGTTGCGACGGCTCGCGGAAAGACGGAACGCCTTCAACTTACGACAAACACGACGATTCAAGGACGAACGCTATGACGTCGATCGAACGACAAGTCAAATCCAAACGCCGCGTCGCAGACTGCGGCGAAGTCTTCACCGCCAAACGCGAAGTCGAAGCGACGATCGATCTCGTCAAGGACGAAGTCGAACGTTTCGACTCGAAAGTCCTCGAGCCTTCTTGCGGCGACGGCAATTTTCTCGCGCCGATTCTCGAGCGGAAATTGTCGACCGCGCGCGCTCGATTCGGCGCCGACCCGACCGAATACCGTAAACGCGCGCGACTGCCGCAAGCGCCTGTTTGAAATCTGGACGCGCGCATACGCCGACGTCGCGGGCGCCAATCTCGACGAAAACGCCGTTGAAATCGCGCGTCGCATACTCGACGAAAACATTGTGCGAGGGAATTTTTTAACCTTAAAGAAGGTCGACGAAAACGCCAAAGATTTGGACGAGCCGATTATGATCGCCGAATGGATTCTCAAAGACGATCAAATCGTTTGCCGACGCGAAATATTGCAAGCGGAACAGACAAAAATGGAAAAAAACACGCTGTTCGACATAGAATCGACGGAATCCGCCAAAGAAGAGCCGCAAGAAATCGTCGTCGAAAGGACGCCGACCGAACAACTCGAAAAGACGGAACAAGAAGCGCGTCAAGAGCCGAAAGAAAAACGGAAAGAGGAAAACGCGTCGACGCTCGAAAGGACGCAAGAGGAACAAGAACAGGCGGTCGTTCTGGAAGCGGACTCAACGACGACAAGCGACGCCGCGCAAAATCGAGACGTTCAGGAAGCGACGGAAGGAAACGCGGCTTTGTCCGACGCGCCCTCGAAAAAAAGAACGCGCGCGAAAAAAGAAGCCGATCCAGCCAAGCCCAAAAAAACGCGCAAGAGTAAGAAAACGTCGGAAGAAACGCCCGACGACGCTACGGAAAACGCTCCTGCGGAAGAAACGGGCGAAGAGCGAGGAAAAGCGCTCGTCGTCAAGACGTTCGAAACGAACGTCGCGGTCGTTTCGAGGCTCTTGCAAGAAAACGTCGTCGAATTGGCGGAACGTTTTTTGCGTAACGCCTCCGACGCCATTAACGACGAAAATTTCCGCGTCTGTCGATTTGACAAGTCGGCAAAATTGGACGAGGCGCTTGACGAGACGTGCGAAGCGTTAACCGACGCACAAAACGCCGCGAGAACCGCCGACCTTGAAACGTGCCGACCGCTGTTTGAACGATTCTCAAACGCCTGTCAAAAATGTTGCAACGTCGTTAATAGAATATCCTCCTTGTCCGAAGAAAAACGAGACGAATTGACGAAGGAGGCAAAAGAAATTATCAACGCGATTTCGCATTACTTGTAACGGCGCTTTCCTCCGCGTCGGCGCCGACAAAAACAAACCGTGTTTATCGCGCGCAAAATCGACTTTCGCGCCTTATTTTTTTCCTAGGGGCTGGAATTTCGATTTCGTTTAGGGTATACTCAAGAAACGCTTTTTTATTTTGGTCGACGCGAGGTCAAGAATGCGAAAAAACAACGTCCGAAAAACGAAGAAAAACAAAAAAACGAAAAAGTCCGCTTCTTTATACGACGCTATGACGAACGACAAGTATTTTGCCGTTATCGTCGCGAACGAGGTTACGGCGCGGCTCTTTTTCCTTATGTTTTTGCCCCTGTTCATTCTGGAACAACTGGATTTGACGTCGTTGAAGACTATGTTTACTCGCGACGTCGACGCCAACGGAGTTGAAAGCGTCGGCGACATATTCTTTGCGGTCGACGTCAAAAACCGCGCCGGCAAAACGCGAAGACGCGCGGTTTTTGTCGTCGCTACGGAGCATAAGACGAAAGACGATCCGTTCGTTTCAATCCAACTGCTAAAATACTCAAGCGCGCTCTTGAATCGCATGCGCAAAAACAAAGAATTCTTCGCCGACGAAAACGGACGTCTGCCGACTCCCTACGTCGTCGTCTTTTCTCAAGACGAGCGCCCGAAAGAACAGTCCGTTGAATTGGGCGATATTCTTTGGACGTTAGAAGGCTTGGAAGGAACCGTCCCGAATTTCGAGTATCAGACGATCTACGCGAATCAAATTTCGCTCGACGTCATAAAAAAATGCGAGCCGGTTATGCGTATGTTTCTCCATTTGACGCAAATTGCCAATAAGGAACATACGAGCGAAGAAGACGTCGAATTAGCGGAAACGTTCCGACAAATTCTCGAGTCGCCCGTCGACGACGAACGCGCGAGACAATGCGCGATCGCCTCGATGAATTATTATCTACGACTTCAACAAAGGCGACCGGGTATGCCGACCTTGCCCGAACTCAAAAAAGAAATAGAAAGACAGAAAGGCGAATCAATGAAAGACGGATTGAGCGTTTTTTTTGAAAAGGAATTTGCTGAAACTCGCAACCAAGGTATGCAAATTAGTATTTACAATATGATTTACAGCAATTTGCGCGTGAAATACGGCAAGGATTCCGTTTCGGATAAACTGAAGGCAAAACTTGACGAGATTAACTATTATCCCGCCCTCGAAGAGATTCAGTTGGCGATTTGGACGACGCCTTCCCTCGATGCCTTTAAACGCAAGGTTGCGAAAATCGTAAGCAAGTACAAAGACGAAATACAAAGTATGCGTTCGGTCGCCGGGCGTTAAATCGGCGCTCTGCAAAAATCCGAACAATCCGAAGGGAAAGGCGAATCAATGAAAGACGGATTGAGCGTTTTTTTGAAAAGGAATTTGCTGAAACTCGCAACCAAGGTATGCAAATTGGTATGCAAACCAGTATTTACAATATGATTTACAGCAATTTGCGCGTGAAATACGGCAAGGATTCCGTTTCGGATAAACTGAAGGCAAAACTCGACGAAATGTAATATTTCAGCCATTTGAAGTAAAATTGGTAATATTTCAGCCATTTGAAGAGAACCACAAGTTATCGTGTTCCTCTTCAATGACTCCGAGTTTCAAGAAATAGTCAAGACTCCGCTTCAAACTCCGCTAAAGACGGTAGTTTGTCGGTTAGTATGAAACTGTACTTTCCCCACTTTTTCAAACGGCGAGTCCTAACAGACTCGCCAAACGAAGAATTTCCTTTTGAATATCCTCAGGTTTAGCGCCAACGATATTCCTTGAAAAATTCTCAAACACTATTTTTCTCGATACTAAATCACGTTTG
>JAZUGM010000105.1:0-2519 GCA_045641205.1 Thermoguttaceae bacterium | reverse complement strand
GCCAAAGTCGATTATATCGTTTTTGTCGACGCGTCCTTGCCTACGCGCCTTCGACGCGCGGCGGCGCGCGGTTGGCGCGACGGCGAGTTGGAACGTCGCGAGACTTGCCAACTTCCCCTTGATTTCAAGAGGGAACGTTCCGACTTTGTCGTCCATACGGATCGCGACGACTCGCGCGTTCCCGAACAGTTGCAGGAAATATTGAAACAAATCCGCCTCGACGCGACGGCGCCCTCGAAAGAGAGTCGTTAGCGTTCCTTTCCCTCCCCTTTCCTATCGTTTTTCCTTGTGAAAAGAAAATTCGCAATTTTTTTACGGACGTTTTGCGAATGAAAAGACGTCGAACGCGGTTCGACTTACTATCGATAATTGCATCCCTTGTCATATCGGAACTTCAAATGAAACCTACCGAGGATTCCCGTTTTTCCTCCTCCTTTCGGCATTCGCCCAATTCGTATTTTTCCGGCGAGGATCGAAGTCTCGACGCGTCGGAAAAGGCGCGTTCTTCGCGCGTTCCGCGTAAAAGCGCCGATTCGGACGTCGACGACGCTTGGGACAAAATTGCTTCGGACTTGGAACGTATCGACGAATTAGGTTCCGATTACGACGATTTTGAACGTTGGAACGACGTTGGTCGGCAAACCGTCGCCAATTCGTCCAAGGATTCCGACGATAATTCAACGGAGCCCCAAGTCGACGACGCCTTCACGACAAACGACGCCTTCACGACAAAAACGTCGTCTCGCGATTCTTTGCGGCGCGCGGCAAACGTCCTTCCCAACGAAATCGCGGCGTCCAACGACGACGACAAATTGTCCGAAGATTACGAAACCCGAAACAAACGACGCAGTAGAAGCGTTTGGGATTCCGGCGACTGGACGTCCTCTTATCGCAAAGTAGGGACGCCTACCGAGCGTTCGTCGTCTTTTGATCGTCGAACAAACGCTTCCGATCGCTATCGATTCAATAGATACGGAAGTCGACGCGAAGCCCCGACAAGCCCGAGTCAAAATTCAAGGACGTTCCCCTGTGGAAATTACGACGATTTCTCGCGTCAAAGAGGACGACGCGAAACGCCCGACGCGACGCGGTTTCAAGGGGGAAGAACGGAACCGCGTCGAACTCGATTCGAACGGGACGCAAATTTCAGACCGAGCGACGCACGCGGTTATTACGATCGCGCGAACGGTTCCGAATTCGCCGAAACCTATCGCCCAAACGACGACAATTCGTTCGGGCGGCGCGCTCCCTTCGAACGCAACGGCTACCGACGACGCGAAAGTTTTCGTCGTCGACCCGACTTTAAGCCGTCGATCGGAGCCGTCGGACGATACGGCGAGCCGTTGTCTCTTGCGGAGGAATACGCCGAGAGACGCGCTCGACGCAACGATCGATCGAGCTTAGACGCCTTGTATGGAACGCCCGACGGCAAAAACGTCGGTCAAATCGACGACGCGTTCGATTCGACTTCCGAAGAACTTGCTCTTTTGCGGGAAAGATCCATATACGAGCTAATCGAAGACGCGCGCCGACTCGACGGCGATCCTCGCGGCGAGATCGTCAAGCGGGCGTTGCGCGAGCGCGTGATCCAAGCGGGTCTTATGTTCGGCGTCGGAACTCTTGAAATCTTATCCGACGGGTTCGGTTTTTTACGTAGCGTAGAAACGAGTTATCTTTCCTGTTCGGACGACGTTTACGTTTCCCCGAGCCAAATAAGGCGTTTTGGTCTTCGAAACGGTCTCGTCGTTTCCGGGCTAATACGTCCTCCGAAGGAACGCGAACGTTACTTCGCGTTGTTGCGTATTGACTCCGTGAACGGTCGAGAGCCCGATTTGTTGGCGTCGACGCCCTTTTTTGACGACTTGGTGACCGCTCGCCCGACAAGACGACTCAAATTTGAAGGAAAAGCGCCGGAGGTCGAAGAGGGTTCGCAAGAAGCGTCGGAATCGCCCAAGCCGCGCGAATCGTCTATCGTAGCGGAACAAGGAGAAGTTTCGTCGTTCGGCGCCTCGTCAGTCTCCCCTTCCTTGTTCGAAGCGTCTGAATCCTCGCAAGGGCGCGACCTGCGCCTGTTGGACGTCGTTTTGCCCTTCGGATTCGGTCAACGCGCGTTGCTCGTCTGTCCGCCGCGATCCGGGAAAACGCCCCTTCTCCGAAAAATGGTCAAGGCGGTTCTTGAAAATTACGACGACGCGTTTGCCTTCGTCGTCCTCGTCAAAAAACGCCCTGAAGACCTGACGGAAACGCGGCGCCTGCTTGCCAACGACCGCTGCGAAGTCGTCGGTTCGACCTTCGACGAGCCAAACGCGCGGCACGTCCAAATTGCGAACACCGCCTTTGAAAAAGCCAAGCGAATGGTCGAATACGGCGAAAACGTCGTCGTGTTCGTCGACTCGTTGACGCGCATCGTCGACGCTTGGCGCGACGAAAAACGCGACGAACAAAATATGACGTCGGCGCTGCAATACGTTAGAAAGCTCTTTGGTTCCGCGCGAAAAATCGACCCTGAAGGATCGCTC
>JAZUGM010000104.1:0-2428 GCA_045641205.1 Thermoguttaceae bacterium | reverse complement strand
TATTATTGTTTGTAACATCATTTTAAAATCAACTTATTACAAATCAGTCGTTATAACCGTTTTTATTCCTACCTGTCAGTACAACGCGAGTCAAGGGGGATTTCATCCCCCTTGACAATCCCCCGGGTTAGATTTCACTTTTACTGACTAACCGCGTTTCTTTTCCGTCTTCCCACGCCGCGCCCGGCCCGGCTCGTGTGGGAAGACTACTAAGAAACGCTGCTTTACCTGGACTGACTACGAACTAGAACGACACGAAATCCGAGGTAGTCGTAGCAGTACGTCGGGTCGTCGTAGTTCCGCTCCGCCGGGCGGCAGTACCGCGCGCCGCCGCGACCAACGAACGAAGCCCCGCCTTCATAGTTAGAGCTAGTCCATTCCCAAACGTTCCCAAGCATATCGTAAATTCCCCACTTGTTAGGAAGCTTAGTTCCGACTTCGTGAGTACGACTTCCGCTGTTATCGCCGTACCAAGCCGCTTTGTCAAGAGGAACCCCGTAGGTCGAGCCAGACGTACCGGCTCTACAAGCATATTCCCATTGTTCTTCAGCTGGCAAAGCAAAACGCCAACCGACTGGCGCTACGTTAAGAGAATTAAGTTCCTTAATAAAAGATTCGCTTTCATTCCAAGAAACTCTTTCAACAGGGAGGTTCGCTCTATTAAATCCACATTCCTTTTCTTTCTTCACCCCTACGGCGCTCCATTGAGCCTGAGTCGTCTCCGTCTCGCATATCCAAAACCCTTCGCCGATATTTACTGAACGTTGAGTCTCGTTCTCCAAACGTCCCTCTTCGTCCGAAGGACTACCCATCGTAAAACTACCGGAAGGACAATAACGGAACGCAAATTCCACACCGTTGTAAGTCAACGTCTTACGTGTTCCAGCCGAAAAGGCGCCTTTCCAAGAGGAGGAGGAGGAATTAGAAGAGCCAGACGAAGACGTCGTGGTATTTGTCGAATTATTCGCTATTCGCGCTTCCGCTTCTCGACGTTGACGTTCAGCCTCCGCTTTTTCCTTAGCCAAACGAGCCGCTTCCGCAACTGCAGTTTGGCGTTCCTTTTCCGCCTTCTCCGCCGCAAGACGCGCTTGCTCGTTCTTTTCAAGCATTAGCTTCATATCAGCGTAAACTTGATTTTCTGGGTCTTTTGCGCAAGCCAAACAAATCTTGTCAAGAGCTAAAGAATACTTCTCTTGAAGATTCAAGTCACAAGCCTCTTGATATAACTTCGCCGCTTCGCCCTTCGAAAGCCCCTCCAAAAAGGCGAAGTCGGTAAAATTACCGGAAAGATTAGGCTTCTGCTCCGCGTGGTGATAATAGTTCGCCAATACGTTCGCCCGTTCTGTCACGTATAGGTAAATCTCCAAAAAAGAAACCGCCCCGTCCCCGTTAAGGTCGCCCTTGCCTTCTTCACCGAGCGCTTCAAGCAACGCAAGCGTAAAGACTCCGTTATGAACGTTCGAATCTACGTTTCCGCCGCCCTCGTAGGAACAAGCGCCAGGTTGACAACTTTGCAACAAAGAGATCGATTTAGGAATATTCGCGAGATTCGCCATTCCCTTCGCGCCGGGAGCCTTAGTCGTAAAAATACCTTTCTTATTCGGATCGTTGCGACAAGCGTCGACGATCATCCAACGAAACTCGGCGGGCGAGTCGGACAACTGCGTCATCATCGCGTTAATAGAAACAGCTGTGTTCTCAATATCCTTCAATTTGACGTCGACAGGAGCAAAATAGGAAACGTCGGAATCCGCAAGTTGCAAGCCGTGCCCGCTTAGATAGACAAAAACAAGATCGCCGGGCTGGACGCGCGAAAGAAAACGACGGTAGCTATTCTCGATATGTTCCTTCGTCGGAACGGCGCCGAAATCGATTCCAGAACGCAAAACGACGATATTCTCTTCGCGAAAACCAAGTTCTAGCAGACGTTTTTTAAGATCGTCGACGTCGTTGCCCGTATAAAGAAGGGACGTTACCTCGGCGTCGTAATGAGAAGCAGCGACTAAAAATGCGTATTTTTCCTTCTGCGGAGACTTCAACCCGTCGGAAACCGAAACTACGGCAAGGTTTTTCTCGCTAGAATCGGCGTCGACGTCTTCAGGCAAGCCCAGCTCTTGACGAACGTAGCGACGGTCGGCTGGACTAATTTTTTCGAATTGCAAATATTTGAGCCCGGAATCGGTACGAATGTAAACTTTCGTCGGAACGCCGTCTTGTAGGTCTTGCGAAGTACGGTCGACCTCAAACGTTCCCGATTTCAAAACGACGGTTCCCGCGAGGTTCTTCCAGTCGCGAGGCTCCTGTGCTTCGAGAAGATACGCAGTCGTCGACGCGACTAAGAAAACGCAACTAATCATTAACGATATTTTCAGCCTTTTCATTCTTCCGTCCTTCTCGCGCTTGCATACGACGATAAAACGCTCCTAGC
>JAZUGM010000103.1:0-2559 GCA_045641205.1 Thermoguttaceae bacterium | reverse complement strand
CAAACGATTTTTTGTTTTTTACATTCGTCGCGTCGTTTGAATGTTCGTATTTTTTTCGCAGAACTTTCAAACGCTAATTCTTCCGATAAACTCGGTTCTCCGTAAACGGGAGTTTTGGGGTTTGTCGGATAATTTCGCTTTGATAACGGACGGGTTTTCGGCGGCGCCGATCCGCCCGTCGTTGACGGGCGGCTTATCGCGCGACGGCTAGCGCCGTCGGTTCGAACGCAAACCTTGGTCGGCATATTGCGTGAACAATTACACAATATTAAAATGTTATCGGTATTGAAAATCACGCGCCGACCGCTTCAAACGTTCCCGCTCGTATGTAACGAGCGCCTGGCGCGCCCGCCTATCGGCGGGATTTTGCTCCAAACCTTACTCTAAAACCGGCGGGCAAATGCGGCGTCGCTACGTGTCTAAGCGACGACAATATTAAAGTGTCATCGACATTGAAAATCAACGCGCCGTCCGTTTCAGACGTTCCCGCTCGTATGTAACGAGCGGCTGGCGCGCCCGCCTTACGACGGGATTTTTTTGCGCCGCCTTGTTTTTCTCCGATTTTTGCTTATTATTAACGTCGACGTAGCGTTCCTAAGGCGCGCGTTCGTAAAAAAAGGAGAAAAAGCACGTGGAAAAATTACCGCAAGAATCGGTCGATCTTGTCGCGCAAAACGTTCGAAAACTGCAAGAACTCTTTCCCGAATGCGTTACTGAAGCGCGCAACGACGACGGGCGCTTGAAGCAAGTCGTCGATTTCGAACGCCTCAAACAGGCGCTGACGGGCGAAGTTTCCTACGACCCCGAAGCGTATCAGTTCACTTGGGTCGGCAAAAAGGAGGCCTACGCCGACGCGTTTCGTTCCACGCGCAAAATCTTGCGCCCCTGCCCCGACGAAAGCCTCGATTGGAACAATACCAAAAATCTCTATCTCGAGGGGGACAATCTCGAAGTTCTCAAACTCCTGCAAGAGTCCTACTTGATGCGCGTCAAATTGATTTATATCGATCCGCCCTACAATACGGGCAGCGACGCTTTCGTCTATCCCGACGACTATACGATGGACGAACAGGAATACGAAGAATTTGTCGGTCGATTCGACAAAATGGGTAATATTCTGTTCAAAGAGAACAACGCCTCTAATCCGAGATTTCATTCCGATTGGTGTTCGATGATTTACGCGCGGTTGTTGATCGCTAGGAATCTATTGAGTGACGACGGCGCTATTTTTATCCATATTGACGAACATGAAGTCTATAATCTTGCAAAAATTTGTTGTGAAGTTTTTGGTTGGCGCAATGAAATAGGAACGATAATTTGGGACAAAAGAAATCCCAAGGGGCTTGTAAAGGGAGTTGCATATCAACACGAATCAATTTTGATCTTTTGTAAAGATTTCGATTGTTTTTCCAAGAATCGGTTTACAAAAGTCAAAGAGCATGCCGAGGATATGCTAAAGGAAGCTGATCGACTCATTAAGAAGTATAAGGGCGTTACAGAAGAAGTACGAAAACAATACAAAGGCTGGATTCAGGATAACAAGCGTTTCTTGACTGGAGGAGAAATCGCTTACTCTTTTATAGACGATAAAGGGAGAATCTATCAACCTGTTTCAATGGCTGCTCCAGATCGACCTGAAACAAGATCACACAAGCCTTTAATTCATCCCTTGACTGGAAAGCCCTGTCCTGTTCCTGCTAAGGGGTGGCGTTTTACCGACGCTAAAATGAACGAATTACTGTCGCAGGAAAAAATAGAATTTGGAGTTGATGAAAGTACTCAACCACGCCAAAAGTATTTCCTTTCAGAAAATCTTGAAGAGGCTGTTTCGTCGCTGATATATTATGGAGGATGCGACGACGTTTCAGAGACGCGTTTTGATAATCCAAAACCTCTCTATATTGCAAAACGTCTAATCAGAAGTCTTTGTAAAAAAGACGAAATTGTCCTCGATTTCTTTTCGGGTAGCGCGACGACGGCGCACGCGGTAATGGAACTAAACGCGGAAGACGGCGGAAATCGTCAATTTATAATGGTTCAGTTGCCGGAGTCTTGCGATAAAAAGAGCGACGCGTTTAAAGCGGGTTACAAGACCATTTGCGAGATCGGCAAAGAGCGCATCCGCCGCGCGGGCGCGAAAATCAAGTCGGAACACGCGCTCGATCGTCCCGATTTGGACGTCGGTTTTCGCGTTTTTAAGGTCGACGAAGGGAATATGACGGACGCGTATTACTACCCTTCGGAATATACGAAGAACCTTCTCGATCCTACTATCTTGAGCGTGAAGCCTGATCGAACGGAACTCGATTTGTTGTTTGGTTGCGTTTTAGACTGGGGACTCCCGCTTTCTTTGCCTTATAAGATCGAACGCATCGGCGAAGCGACGGTTCATAATTACGCGGAAGGCGCGTTGTTCGCTTGTTTTGACGCGCGCGTTTCTATCGAATCTGTAATAGCGATGGCTTGTCGCAGTCCTTTGCGCGTCGTCTTTCGCGAATCGAGCTTTGAACGTAGCGACGAGAAAATCAACGTCGCGGAATTGTTCAAGCAATATTCGAA
>JAZUGM010000102.1:0-2634 GCA_045641205.1 Thermoguttaceae bacterium | reverse complement strand
GGTTTTGTTGGAAAAGAACAAGTCGTTAAAGACAATGGTTTTATACCTCATATACGACCGCGTGGCGAAGAAAAGAAGGAATTGAAAAACAATCCTAATTTTCGTGCCAAGCGTTGGATTGTGGAAGCGTTCAATTCGTGGCTTAAACGCTTTCGAAAATTGAGTCCGACCTACGAAAAGTCAACAACTTCTTTCGTGGCGTTATTGAAATTGGCGGCGGCTATGATCACGCTTAACAAAGTTATGGATATTTACTTATAAAATTATTTTCGGATAAGTCCTAAATCGCCAAACGCGTCCGCCAAGCAATTCTGAAGGCTTTCGTATCGGCGACTCGGCGTTACGATTTTCCCAAAGTCCGACTCAAAAATCGTCTTCGTTTTCGGCTTCTTCGCTTTCCAATTCTTCGTCGTCTTCCGCTTCGTTTAGCGCGTCCTGTTCGACGGGCGGTTCTTCTTCGGCGGTCTCGTAAGTCGCGAGTATTTCCTCGCGCAACGCTTCGCAGAACTCGGGATTCTGCTGTAGATACGCGCGGGCTCTTTCTCTTCCTTGCGCGATTTGCATTTCGCCGTATTTGAACCACGAGCCCGACTTCACGACGATTTTCTTCGCGATCGCAAGATCGAGAACGTCGCCCTCGTAACTAATCCCGCCCGCGTGCATCATATCGAATTCAGCGACGCGGAACGGCGGCGCGACTTTGTTTTTGACGATTTTCGTCTTGACGCGTTGACCGACTATCTCTTCGCCGTCTTTAATTTGCCCGATACGGCGCACGTCGATACGACAGGAACAATAGAACTTCAACGCCTTTCCTCCGGGCGTCGTTTCGGGCGAACCGAACATCACGCCGATCTTCTCGCGTATCTGATTGATGAAAACGACCGTCGTTTTGCTCTTGGAAATTACGCCCGTCAATTTGCGCAACGACTGACTCATCAAGCGCGCTTGCAAGCCGACGTGTTGATCGCCAATGTCGCCTTGAAGTTCCTTTTCCGGGACGAGCGCCGCCACGGAGTCGACGACGATCACGTCGACAGCGTTCGTTTTTACGAGCATTTCGGCGATACGCATCGCCTCTTCGCCGCTACTCGGCTGACTGACTAACAACGATTCAAGGTCGACGCCAAGACGTTTCGCCCAACTAGGATCGAAAGCGTGTTCCGCGTCGATGAACGCGGCGACGCCCCCGCCTTTTTGCGCTTGAGCGACAACGTGCAACGTTAGGGTCGTTTTGCCGCTCGATTCGGGACCGAATATCTCCACGATACGACCGCGAGGAATTCCGCGCCCGCCAAGCGCTAGGTCTAACGACAAACACCCGGTCGAAATACCGTCGAGACTCGGCGCGCTGTCGAGTCCAAGAGGCATAATGGCGCCGCGACCGTACATTTTCTCAATTTGCTCGACGGCGACTTTCAAGTCGGGGTTCTTTTCGTACAATTCCAAGATTTTCGACGTCTTCTTCGCAGGAGCCGCCGAAGACGCGTTTTCGCTTTTAACCGCTTTTTTCGCCATTTCTAATCCCTTTCCAATTACTGAGCGTCGACGTCGAACGCCTGACGCCCCGCGATCGCGTCCGCCAACATTTCTTTATTTGCAAATTCCAGCGTGCTGCCGGTCGTTATGCCTCGCGCCAAACGCGTGATTTTGATCGGCAAGCCTTCAAGACGATTCGTAATCGCCAACGCGGTGCCGTCCCCTTCGACCGTCGGATTCGTAGCCATTATTATCTCTTTAAACGCGCCCGACTTAACGCGTTTGACGAGCCGTTCGATCGTCAACTGATCCGATCCCACGCCGTCCAAAGGGGAAACGCGCCCAAGCAAGACGTGATACAAACCACGATAACGACCCGTGTTTTCCAGTTGGATCAGATCGCGCGGCTGTTCCACGACGCATAAAAGCGACTGATCGCGTCGAGAATCGCTACAAACGTCGCAAAGTTCCCCTTCCGACAAATTAAAGCACCGCTTGCAATATCGGACGTTCTCTTTCATCGAGCGAATCGCGTTCGAAAGCGCAAACGCTTCTTCGTTCGACGCTTTGAGAAGATGATAAACGATTCGTTCCGCCGATTTGATTCCTATGCCCGGTAGTTTTTCAAATTCTTTGATCGTTTTGGTTACGGATTCGGTTAGTTCGCTCATTGGATTTTGTTCGTTGATGGGAAAATTATTGAACGCGTCGCGATTTTTGACGTTTTGCGTCGTTAAACAATGATCGTCGATCGTTTGAACGCGCTTTTAAATTCTTCAAATAACGACGTTACAACGCTTCCGTAAATTCGGTCGCGTTAGAACAAGTCAAACTGACGTCAAAAACGAAGTCCAACTCGTAGACGCTTTTCTTCTCCAGTTTTTCAACGCAAGACGAAAAGAATTTTTCGTTTTCGTTGGGAAAACGAAAACGCAACGCACGAACGATATAATCGCGCTTCGCCGACGCTTGCCCCTCGGAAAACCCTTCAAAACACGCCCGTTTTATTCTTCGTGTTTTTTGCCGGCCAAATATGCCGAAAAAGTCCAACATTTTCTTTTCTTTCAGCTTGATTTGTCGCAACGGCGTTCGTATCTGTTACAACGCTTCGGCAAATTCAGTCGCGTTTGAACAAGTCAAACTGACGTCAAAAAC
>JAZUGM010000101.1:0-1945 GCA_045641205.1 Thermoguttaceae bacterium | reverse complement strand
CAAACGTTTTTTGGGTTCGTTTGCGCGGAGTTTCATATTAACGTAATTTGACTTCTCGTGCCGATAGATCGGGCGGTATCGGCAAATTATTAACCCGTTGCGTTTGTCGTCGTGTTTTGACAGAATTTTAGTTCGCGTTTTTTAAACGAGATGGGATTTAACGAATATGACGGACGTTTTGTTTTTAATGAAAGATAATGAGAATATAAGTTGTTGATTTATTGGAATTAGTTCAATCGTCGTAAGCCGGATGCGATAATTCGTTTGTCTTTCAATACGCGGACGGCGCCGTCGAAAGGTAAGCGTTTACAGATAAGGTTTGGAGCGGAACCCCGCCGATTACATATCGGCGGACGCCTTCATAACCAAAAAACTTCGATTTTAAACGAACGTCGTAATAACGGATCGTCGCGTTTTTACCGCGAGTTGAAACGTTTTTTATTTTTCCCCCGTCGCGTGATCACCTTTGTGCGCCCCCGCCCCCTCCGGCGGTATATCCCGGGCCGCTTCCGCGCCCGCGTCTTACGACGCGGGGATTCCGATTCGTCGGTCGTCGCGCGGATTCGTTAAAAGTAGCGTTCAAACTTGACGTCGCAACATACGCGTTTATAATCGACATAAAGCCGAATATACGAGGCTTTTGAATGTTTATAGTTGAAATATTTTAAATTAACGTCGTCGTTTTATCAAATGAAGGCGTTGGAGATGAGCTTGACCAAGGATCGACGCGAGCGCGTTAAGAAATATCTTTGCGAAAAAATCGACGCGCGTTCTAAAGATTATGTAAAGAAAGTCTGCGCGACTTTCGACTTGTCGTCGACGAGCGTTTATCGCTATTTGAAAGAATTGGTCGATGAAAACGTCTTAGAAAAAACGGACGGCGAAATTCCTTATCAATTAAAAACGGAACGATTCAAATTCTCTTTTTTTCCAAAAAAGGAGCGTTTGGAAGAAACTCGCGTCTATCGAATTGTTCGCGATTCGTTTCCCGAGGTCTCGCAACAAGCGAAATATTGTTGGGATTACGTCTTTGCCGAAATAATGAACAACGCGATCGATCACGCCGACGCGGAAACTATCGTTTGCGAAATCGAACGCAACCGACTTTATACGCGCGTTTTAATCGGGGACGACGGCGTCGGTATTTTTCGCAATATTCAACGTTTTTTCAAAGAGGAACGGAACGAAACGCTCGATTTACAAGACGCCGTCGTCGTCCTCTTTTCGGGCAAATTTACGACCAATTCTAAATCGCATGCCGGCGAGGGAATCTTCTTTTCGTCGCAAATTGCCGACGAATTTTACATTTATTCCGACGACCTATTGTTCACGCGCAACAGTTGCGACTTAAACGAGGGAAAAACGTTTGAATACCGACGCGACGACGTTCTTCTGAAAACGGTCGTCGTAATGAAAATAGCAAACGATTCGCGAAAAGAATCGTCAAAGATTTTCGATAAATACACGGAAATGGACGAGAACGGCGTTTATAATTTTGACAAGACTTCCGTTCCGCTTGCCAATATGATCGTCGACGGCTACCCGATCGCGCGTTCGCAAGCGCGACGCGTCGCGACGAATTTCTTGAAATTCAGAAAAGTTATCGTCGATTTTAAAGGGGTAAGAGAAATTGGTCAAGCGTTCGCGCACGAACTGTTTGTCGTGTTTGCGCGTGAAAATCCGAAGATTCGGCTCGAATACGTCGGCGCGAACGCGTTTGTGAAACGTATGATCGAACGAATTATAGCCGACGCCGCAAACGACGCGTAAGGATTCGTTCCAACCTACCCGCCGCATTATATGCGGCGCCTTACCTCGTTTTTTTATAGTCGACGCGCATAAACCGTCGGTTATGAAGCGGAGCGGCTCATTTCGCGCTGAACAGAACGCGCGCGCCTTGAGCCGGACGCGTCGAAAAGATCGTCGCCTCTTTGCCGACTCGCTT
>JAZUGM010000100.1:0-9759 GCA_045641205.1 Thermoguttaceae bacterium | reverse complement strand
ACGACGGTTATATGAAAGAGCTGTCGACGGCTTTGATGACGACCGACTCCCTTGAAGAATTTCAAAAAAGAGTTCAAACGTTGGCTCCAAGTTGTTAGAAATAAAGTTTTACGACGCCAAACGCCGTCGACGCGTTTTCCGTTTGAGCAGAACGTCTGCGATTTTGTCTATTTTGGGGTGAAAAAATGAGTAAAAAAGTATTGATATTGTCGGGCAGTCCTCGTAAGAAGGGCAATTCCGATTTGCTTTGCGACGAGTTTATGCGAGGCGCGGTCGAGAGCGGCGCCGAAGTCGAGAAAATTTGTTTGCGCGATAAAAAAATCGGGTTCTGCCAAGAGTGTCTGTATTGTCACAAAAGCGACGGCGTTTGCGCCGTAAAGGACGATATGGCGGAAATTCTTGACAAAATCGACGCCGCAGACGCAATCGTGTTGGCGAGTCCCGTCTTCTTCTATTCGATCGACGCGCAAATGAAGACGTTGATCGATCGTTGCTACGCGCGTTGGACGAAGATCAAGAACAAGGAATTTTATTATATTTTGACGGCGGCGGACGAAGCGTCGAACGCGACGGATTGTCCGCTCGAATGTTTTCGCGGCTTGGCTCGATGCCTTGCCGGTTCGCAAGAGAAGGGCGTAGTGTTGGCTAGGGGCGTCCTTGAAGCCGGTGAAATCAGAACGAAAAAGGAATTCCAGTTGGCTTATGAAATGGGGAAAAACGTCTGACGACTCGTCGCGCCTCTTTTTGAACGACGCTACGGCGCGCGTTTTGCCGTAGCTTGTCGTTTGCGTTTTATCGAGTCGCGCTTGACGTTGCGTTTTGTATTTTTTGCGTTTTCGTCGACTTGTTCGACGTTGTTTTTTAAATTGATTCACTAATAAGGACGCGTTTATGTTGACTAATTCTAATTTGTCGCGTTTGGGCAAGTCGCGCTTGTCCTTGTCGACGCTCGGCGCGGTTATGCTTTTGGCTTTTTTGTCGTCGAGCGCGTATTCTTTTGCCGACGACGCCTTTGAAAACACGCCCGCCAATCCGAACTTTCGCGAAGTTCCACGCGACGAGGTCGCCAAAGCGATGGAAAATCTCAAGCCCGCCCCGAGGCTACTGCTCACGGACGAGGCGATCGACTCCGTGCGAACGAAAGTGGAAAACGATCCGCGTTGGAAGGGATATTACGACTCGTTGAAGACGCGGCTTGACAAACATTTTAACGACAAGCCGGTCGAATACGTTGTCACTGGCTTGCGTCTTCTTTCCGTCTCACGCGAGGCGCTCAGGCGAACGCTGGGCTGGAGTTTTCTCTATCGTTATACGGGCGACGAGAAATACGCGAAACGCGTCGAACAAGAAGCGGTCGCGATCGCCGAATTTAAAGACTGGCATCCGAGCCATTTTCTCGACGTTGCGGAAATGGCGGTTGCGGAAGCGATCGCCTACGATTCGTGCAAAGAGACTTTTTCCGCCGAAAATCGCGCGAAAGTTTACGAAGCGCTTAAGACGAAGGGCGTCGTGGAATCGATGAAAGTTCGCGGGTGGTGGAAGCGTAACACGGCGAACTGGAACCAAGTCTGCTGGTGCGGCAATTTGTACGCCGCGTTGGCGATCGCTTCCGACGGCGACGAAGCGGATCGAGAACTGGCGATCGACGCCGTGTGGAATTCTGTCAACGGGGTCACGTGGGCGTCTTCGTCTTACGAGCCCGACGGAAATTATACGGAAGGACCCGGATATTGGGGCTATGGCACGGGGTTTAATCTTCTTCTTCTTGGCGCTTTGGAATCGGCGCTTGGCGAAGACTTTGGTCGTTCCGACTTGCCCGGATTCCTCAAATCGATCCAATATTACGAACACGTTTTTGGAACGACGGGCGAGGCTTTCAACTATCCAGATTCCGGCGGCGGCAAGATGTTTGAAGCGACTGCGTTCTGGTACGGAAAGAAATTGAACGCGCCCGAAATTCTGTATAACGAAAATAAAGCGTTGCGCGACGCGCTTCTTAGGGAGCGCGGCGAGTTGGAAGGCGTCGCTCCGTTTGGCTCGTTGTCGAGTGATCGCGTCGGCGTTTGCGCGCTTTTGTGGGGCTCTGCGGTCGACGAAAACGCGCCGCTGACCGCGCCAGAAGAATTAGGTTACGTCGGAATTGGCAACAAGCGTTGTTGCGTCGCGCTCTTCCGCACTTCTTGGTCGAGCGACGGCGCTTATCTTGGGATCAAATGCGGCGCGCCGAACGCGCCCCACGGACATTTGGACGAAGGCGGTTTCGTTTACGACGACTTAGGCGCGCGTTGGATCGTCGAACTTGGACCGGAAGACTACAACCGCATTGAACAGCGCGGTATGAATTTGTGGAATATGTCGCAAAATTCCGACCGTTGGAAGTTGTTGCGATACAATAATTTCGGACATAGCGTGCCGACGATCAACGGAAAATTGCAAATTGCCGACGGACTGACTTCTTTCATTGAAACGAAGATAGGCGCGTCCGGCGAGGCTTCGAGCGCGTTGATCGATCTTACGCCCGTCTATAAAAACGACGTCGCCAAAGCGACGAGAAAAGCGACGCTTCAGCCCGACGGCGCGTTGATCGTCGAAGATTATTTTGAGGCGCTCGACAAAGACGCCGAAATTGAACGGCGTTTCCTGACGAAAGCCAAAGTCGACGTCGACAAGGAGAACGTAGTTTTTTCAACGCCGGACGGAAAGCTGACGAAAAAAGTCGAAACGAAATCGGAACTTGCGATCGATCGCGACGTAATTCCGGCTCAAACGGAAAACGACTACGATTCGAAGAATCCGGGCGTCTCGATTTTCATTGAAAAGTCGACGCTAAAAGCGGGCGAGAAGGCGACTTTTACGACGACTTTCTATCCCGCGCAAAAGAACGAACTGTAGGCTTTGAGCCGTTTCGTTTGATTCCGACGCCGCTTGCAGATCGTCTCGCGGCGCCTTTTAGTTCCCAATTAACAGAACTGGATTGCAATGGACTATTCGTTTAAGACCTCGGGCGTTTGTGCGAGACAAATTCGTTTTTCTATGGAAGACGGAATCCTTAGAAACGTGCGATTTGAAGGCGGTTGCAACGGCAATTTACAGGGGATCGGCAGATTGCTCGAAGGAACGCGCGCCGAAGACGCGGCGAAGAAACTCGCGGGTATTTCTTGCAACGGCAAACCGACTTCTTGCCCCGATCAGTTGGCTAAGGCGATTCGTCAAGCGCTGAATTGACGATCAGAAGACGGTTTTCAACGCGATTCGAGCGACTTGAAGCGAGGAATATCTAATGAACGAACGTCAAAACGTCCCTTCTTCAATATATTTTGACGCTATGGAACGCGATTCTCTCTCCGCGCGTTTCGAACGTGAAGCCGTCGTCAATATTTTGAAGGCGCGCTTTTCAGATTATTCCGACGAAGCGTCTTCGCTGACGGTTCTTACTTCCGCGCTTGATATTGAAACGTTGCGCCAAATTTTTTGGCTTGCCTGCCAAGCGCCGACGTTTAAGGCGTTTTGTGAGGAGCTGGACGCGTTGTGGGCGTCGCGCGATTCGCAAGCTAAAAGCGTCGACGAGGAGGGACGGCGCGAACTTGTAACCGCGCAACTCTTCAACAATTTCGTCGTCCAGATTTTAGAAAAACGACGAAAGATTGGCGCCGCTTTTTTAAGACGGTACGTCGGCGAAATTTCGCCCAAGATTGTTCAAGAACTCGATTTCGACGCCTATTCGACCGAGCCGACCGTTCATATTTTCGGGGCGCAAGTCTCGCGTCTTTGCGATCTCGTCTTTACGGTTCCCTTCAAAGACCGTTCCAAGGGCGCGCAAGCAGTCGCCGTTCCGCTTGAACACAAATCGACGCAAACGCGGAACGTCGTCGTACAACTATTGACGTCGTTAATACTGGTTTTACAATATATTCTGCGCCATAAGGAACGTTTTCAAAGGAACGACAAAAAGTTCGTTTGGCCGTTTTTACTGTTGTTTTACACGGGCGCGCGTCCTTGGAAAAAAGTTTTGAATTTTCCAGACTTGTTCGCGACGCCCGACGAGAAGCTGGACAAACGCTGGATATTCAAATTACCCTTTAAATTCGTAAACCTCTTCGCGCGTTCAAAAAAAGAAATCGAGGCGGATCCTTGGCTGAAAGCGTTTCTTGAACTGACGAAGGCGGCGGAAAGAATCGTCGCCAAGAAGAAGGCGACGAACGAAGATTGGAAAAAAGCGTGGAACGACGCTTTCGACGTCCTTAAAGGAAATATCGCGTTTAACGACGACGAAGAAACGGAAATTTTCGGCGATTTCGTGGTTTTTGTCAGTAAAGTCGCGATACGGCAGGGATGGGAAGCGCCGACGCGCGAGGAAATTACCCAAAAATTAGAAGAACTGGGAGACAACGATATGAGGTATGAAATTAATTGTCTCTACGACCTTGCCAAAATAACCCAGCGAGACGAAATCGAACAAGAGGTTAGGCAAGAGGTTAGACAAGAGGTTAGACAAGAGGTTGAACAGGAATGTAAACAAGAGAACCTTCGCGAGATGTTGACAAACTGTATTATTCTTCGTTTTCCTCGTATCGCCCAAGCGACGCTAGACGGCATTTTGTCGATCGCTGATTCCAACGTTTTAACCTCGATATTCAACGTCGCCTGTACCGCCGATTCGCTTGACAATTTCCAAAGAGACGTTCGAAGATTGGCGCCGATAACTTGATTGGCGTCGACATTTCTAGGTCGCTGGATAATTGAACGACGACAACCAAAGAATTTACGTGCGTTTTGAAGGATTAAGACGCGGTTGGAATTTGTTCAAATGCCTCAATTGGTTCTTTGGGGTCGTCGTTTGCTTTTTATATTGCCCGTTTAATCTGCCGTCCTTTCCTCGCTTTTTAAACGGCGAGTCCTAATAGACGCGCCGATCAAAGAGTTTCCTTTTGAATATCTTCGGTTTTTGTTCCAACGATATTCCCTGAATAATTCTCAAATATTATTTTTCTCGATACTAAATCACGGTAATCGTTCACGGAAAAACGGCGCGATTTGAATAGTCGCGCGATAATCCGCGTATCGAAGATATCGGAGTACGTCGGTTTGCGACGCGTTGATCGTGCGTGGAGTCGAAACTACGTAATATTTTAGCCGTTTGAAGAGAGACGCGCGCTGTAAAAAGCGGCGCGCTTTTGTCGATTTTTCTTCAAAAGGCTGAAATATGATACGTTTTCAAAGACGCAATATTTAGGCTTTATTTCTCCGACAATACGCGCGTAATGAAGAACCGATCGATTTCGCGGATCGTCAAAAGACCGTTTGCCAATCAAAGAAAATCCTTGACAAGACGCGCCGCCGATCATAACGTCGAAGTCGACGACGTCAAACTTTGCGCTTTTGTCTGTTTTTTAGAAAAAAGGACGTTCAACAAAGTCGAACGTCCAAGGACAAGTTCGTTATAGAAACGCCAAACGCGACCGTTTGCGGAAAGCCGACAACGTCGCGCGTACTGATCAAATCGCGCCAAATTTGAATCAAACGACGCACGAACAAAGAACTTGCGCGAGCGCCGTCGATTCGACCTACTAATTCTACGTCGACGCGTTACTTCGTCAAGTCGTCTTCGCAAACGACGCGGAATCCGACGTCAAAGACGCGTTGCCAAGGATAGAACGACGTGCGGAAATTCGCCGCCGCGCGATAGGGACGATCACGCCAAGAACCGCCGCGAACGATGCGTTCGTCGGAACGAGCGTCCAAGGAATCGAGCCCGTAATTCGCGCGCGCGACGGTCGAAGTCCATTCAGAGACGTTTCCGTGCATATCGTACAATCCCCACGCGTTCGGCTTGAATTTGCCGGGCGCGTCGCTGAATATTACGTCGTCGTTAAATCGATCGTCGCGCGGAGTCCAGTAGTCGAATTCGGAACCGTTCAACGGCTTGATCTCTTTGAAATAGGGGTGACAAACCATTTTTTTCAAGGATGCGTCCGCAAGATTGGCAAATTGTCCGAAATCGTCGTCGAGTCCCCCGTAGAAGAACGACGTCGACGTTCCGGCGCGGCACGCGTATTCCCATTGCGCTTCGGTGGGCAGACCGAAACGCGCTCCTTTTTCTTCGGAAAGCCAAGCGCAACACGCTTCAGCCGCGTTCCAAGAGACGCGAACGACCGCTCGATCCGGCGAATTAACGTAGAATCCGCGAACGCCGAATTGGAACGCGAAACGAGATTCGACTCCGGAATCGTGCGAAGGATCGAACAATTCGAACTGTTCGTTCGTGATTTCTTTCGCGCTGATCCAGAACGGCTTCTCAATTTCGACGACGCAAGCCTGTTCGTCGTCGTAACGTTGCGCGACGCGACCGTCGGCGTCGACGGTCTGCGCGCCCATCACAAATTTTCCGGCGGGTATCAATTGGAATTCAAGCGGGACGCCGGGCGCAATTTCAACGATTTTCGTCGTTTTGGTTCGATCGCCAAAAAGTCGTTCCGCTTCGTCGGCTTGACGTTTCTTTGCTTCGTCGGAATCAAACGTCCAGTCGAAATCGACGGGCAGGGGCTTTTCTCTCTTCAACGCTTCTTCGCGCGCGACGGTTCCGTCGGCAAGGGGCTCGCCTTTCGCCAACGCGAGACGCCAAGCGTTTTGCGCGTCGCTTGCCAAAGGATTCTCGGGCAGGGCGGTATAAAACGTTTTAAAAGTCGCCGCCGCGCGTTCGGGATTCCAGTCGCCCGTCTTCTTTTCTTCCAAGTCAAGATCGCCGCTGTCGTAGAGCTTCATAATATCGACGCGCTTTTTATTCCACTTCGCGGCGTTGTTAGGATCGCCCTGCTCGTGCCAATATCCGTGATAAGGCGCGTTGAGGTCGATCCACGTGATAATGCGATCCCAAGACTCCGCGTCGAGTTTGACGCCGTAGTGCCCTTTGAGCAACATTTGATACAAATCGGTCGTATCCGCGCTAAATTCCATTGGCATAAGAAGATGATAATCGCTCTCAATGCCGGGACGACGCACGAATCGATGCAACATATTGTAACTTGTCGACCAGTTTCCGCTGTTGGTCGCCATATGGAAACAACTCTTATAGCCGGAAATCTTGTCGAGTCCGCGCAAATCGAAAGAAGCCAGCGGCTTGCCGGAGCCGTCGTGACACGAAACGCAATAGCGATCCAAGACGGGCTGAACTTCTTCCGTAAAGGAATAACCGCGCGTTGGACCGCGCCAATATTGAATCTCTTTCGGCTTGAGTCGTTGAACTTCGGTCGGATCGAGCGAACTTGACGAGACGCTGTTCTGATCTTCGTGACAGCCGATGCAAGAGAGCGTTTCGCCCGGCATCGCCGTGAACCAACTGCGCATTAGCTGAAGCGCCTTGCCGTTTTCGTCGAGCGGCTGAAGCGCGATCGGCATATTGGCGGGAACCTTAAAGGACGCCGACCCGTTCGGCTCGACGGGCACGATCCCCAGCGTGTTGCGAATGTCCCAAGGTCCTTCGGCGCCGACGCAACCTTCCGGACCGCCCATATTCGGGAAAAGGAAGTTATAAGTAAAGAGCCGCAAATTCTTGACGGTTCCTCGAGGCACGTTTTTCAAGCCGTCCCCCTCGTAAATATCGGCGATGAAGACAGTCGCTTCTTCCTTGCTCGTATCGACGCGGTCGGCGATAAGAGGCGGACGTTCCGTCTCGCGCACGGGGACGGGCTCGAAACAACTAAATCCCTTTTCCTTGGCGAGCAGAAGCATATTGTCGTCGGAGTCGACCAAATAGACGCCCCAGTTATCGCCGGGCGCAAGACAAGCGGAGACTAGACAATAGTCGGCGCTTAGTGGATAAGGATGCAAGAAACGCGGGTAAGTTTCCGCAGCGAGACAGTCGACGATCAGCGAGTCGTAATATTTCGGATCGGTTTTCGACGCGACGATATGGTCTTTCGCGCAGAAGCGTTGCACGGCGCCCGACGCCTCTTTGCGTCCTTTGGAGACGTCGAATAAAACCAACTCGCCTTGACGCGCGACGCCGTGGTGTCCCGTGACGATCGCGAAGAATTTCGAAGGCTCGCCCGGCACGGGGCGTGCGTAAAACATCGAGTTGGGCCAATAGGAGTTCGTGCCGTAGAACGACTGTTGATTCGTTCCGTCGGGATTCATTAGGAACGTCAAACGCGCGTGCGCGTGGGGCACGTCGGCGTATTCCCAGCGCTGATACATTACGCGCCCGTCTTCCGTCATTACGGGGCTCCAGTTGTGTTCTTGGTCGAACGTAAGGCGTCGAATCGTCTTGGCTTCGTCGTTGTATTGACGATACGTGTTGGTAACGCGCGTGAATCCGTTGACGCAAGGCACGGCGACGAAACAGGCGCTCGACGTGTAAATAATCGAATCGTCGGGCGCGTAACAAGCGTCGTAAGCGTTTGCGTCGCTAATTCGAGGAAGTCGCTCTTGGGGCGCGCCGACCGAAAGCGCGCCGTCGTTGTCGACGTCGAGCGTCGATTCAAAGACGTTCCATTGACCCGTCTCGTTCGTCGAACTGAACAAGAAGCGATCCGCGTCGAAATGCAAATCGACGTCTCCAATAAACGCGGGTCTTTCCGGGCGGAAAATTTCTTTTTCTTCGAGCAAAGTCGAGTCGATTTCGGAACGAGTTTTCAAAGACCAGAGCGAATCGTCAAACGCCTTCGGATTGAGCGAGCTGTTGCTTGCCCAGTTGACGGGCAAACCGTCGTTCGAAGCGTTGCGCCTGACAAAGAGCAGATTATCGAAATCGATCAGCGGATTCGAACGCATAAGGCGCGCGTAAAGGCGAATCGTATTGAAAAATTCCGACGCAAATTGCAACTTCGTTTCTTGAGCGTTTTCCGTCGTTTGGAGCTTGTCGTTCCAAGCGTCGAGCGCGTCGGCGCGTTCCGTCAACGTTTGCGCCAATTCGTTCAAAGGGGCGCCGTAAAGCGCTTCGACTTCTTCTTCGCCGAATTCTTCCGCGAGGCGCGCGTATAATTTTTGCGTCTTGTCAATCAACAAACGATAACGTTCAAGATTCAACGTAAAATCGACCGGGGCGGCGAAGAATTGCGGATTTGCGGAATTTTCGTCGATTTTTCGCGTCGCGCGAACGACGAATTCGACGGACTTTTCGACGGCTTCGTTCGCGTCCTTCGCAAGCATGCCGGAAAAATAGGTCGTTTCGTCGTTGATATTAAACGCGTTCGTCGTCTCTTTGACGTCGGGAATCGTCAACTCGATTTCCGCTTCGGACGCAAGCGCGACGATCGTTTCGCCGCCAAAATGTCCGAGAAACGTTTCGCCGCTTTCCTTGCGTTTCGAGCTGTATTCCGCGACTTCATAGTACCAGCCGCCGACGTTGCTACGAACCCAAGGCGTTTGTTCTTCGCGGTCGTTTATTCCTTCAAGCGCGATTTTGCGCGGCGTCCAATCGGCTTGCAAGTCGAAAAGCGGCTCCAATTCGAACGCGACGATATGCGGCGAGCATTCGGCGCGCTCGATATGAAGCGCGTGTTCGCCTTGCGTCGCGTCAATTTCGGCGACGCGTTCCCATTTGGCGGACGAAGTGTTCCAAGAGCCCGTCAACTGCGAGCCGAACGCGCCGATTTTCGCTCCGTCGAAGGACAATTCGACCGGACGCGCTTGTTGCGCCGCGTACAAAACCGAGACGGCGTAACGTCCAGACTCGGGGAAAACTATTTTAAACGTCGCTTGGTTCGGATAGACGTTGTTGTTGACGAGCGCCGGATTCGTTCCGTAATGCGTCGTGGGGTG
>JAZUGM010000099.1:0-3787 GCA_045641205.1 Thermoguttaceae bacterium | reverse complement strand
AAAACGAACTTGACGTTAAGCATATTCTAAGGGCGCGTAAATTGCAAGCGCCCAAATGAAAAAAAAGCAAGCGTTCACGGAAAACGCGCGCGGTAAGCCGCCGCATATAATGCGGCGGTTGAGTTTGAGCAATAAAACGCCGGATCAAACGCGAGCGCGGAAGCGCGTTTCTGAATCTGAAATCGTTCGTTTTTCGGTAAATCTACGCCAACCGCCGAATTAAATTCGGCGGCTTACCGTGAACGCTTACGAAATTTTGGCGTTCAACGCGGTAAATCAGCGTCCAGACGCGCTCGAACCGTATTTAATTTGCGAATTATTATGAGCTTCTTCGCGCAGTTTTGTCGCTTCTTCAAAGAGTTCGTCGTCGGGCACGGTTCTCTTGGGCGTCAATTCTATGTTGCACGTCTGTTCGTCGCGCAACTCGCCCGGCGTGAAATTTTCCGAAAAGAAGTCGAATCCCGGATAGAGATACCAAGGCGTTCCGGCTTTATAGAGCCGTTCTTCCATCTCGTACCCTTCTTTATAACAGCGTATCTTGTACGTGCCGGAATAGACGAAATTTTTTGAGATCGGCGCGCGTCCTAATTCTTTGTCGTTCAAGTAGACGATCGCGCCCGGCGGATCGGTGCGTATGGTCAAACGACGCCGAACGCCGTTGCAACCGTAAGAAGAAGAGGCGACGACGCTAAGAAACAACGTCGCTATGATCGCGACGTCTCTTTTTGAACGTCGTAAACTCGATATTTTGCCGCCGTCGCTTCGCACTTTGCTTGACCTTCTGGAAGTTTGGAACGCGCCTTTTCCCGACTACGCCGTAGGGAAGGACGCCGTCCCAATATGTTACCGTTTTTTTGAGAAAGACGCCATAGCAGTTTCTATTGGCGGAAGTCGGCGAAGAAATGTTGACTTTTTAGGAGAGAATATCGATTAGTATTCTTTACGGGGATTGTCAGTCTTCGTTTTGGTCGCTCGACGTCTTCGCGGAAAACTTTAGAGAAAAAAACGTCTTTTTTTTGATTTTTCTGTAGTTTTTTGCTCGCCGTTTTCGTACTATGTGACGCCGACTTGAGGGAATTTATCGCTTTTTTTCTCTTGTCGCAAATGTTTCAACAACTTTCGCCCCTTGGGAACGCGACAAGTTGCGACCTACGGCGTCGATTTCCCCCCGACGACGTCCTAGGTCGCGTTTATTACGACGAGCTTTTTCAATACAGTTCCGTTGGATAAATGGAATAAGAGCGTTTTGACGAAGTTAAAAAATTTTTGCTTTTTTACAGAAAAAAGTGGAAATAGGCTTTGTCCAAACGTCGTTTCCTTTGTATACTAAACCCCGTCGGATTCCGTCTTGACTTTGGGCTCCTTGCGAGCTTCGGTTCGGATCGATTCGACCGCCCTAGGTAGGTAAAAATGAACGCCTTGTTGAATTCCCGCGCGCGCGACTCCTTTTTGGCTGAACTTACCGACGAAGAACTTTTTTCCGAACGTTCCGAAGTCGGCGATTTTGAACTCGACGACGCGAGGCGTTTTGAAGAGTTGGTACGACGTTATCGACCCGTGTTCGCTCGTTTTTTTGGGAAACGGTTTGATTTGTCGCCCGATATGCTTGAAGAAGCGTTGCAATCGACTTTTGTTCGATTGTGGAGCAAACGCGCTTCCTACGATCCCGCGCGACCTTTTCGTCCTTGGGCGTATCGCGTCGCGGCGTCGCAAGTCGTCGACGTTTTGCGAGCGAATCGGGACGCGCGGCGCGCTTTTTCCTTGGACGCGCCGCGCGAATCCGAAGACGGAACTTTTTTAGGCGAGGCGGAATTTGCCGATCAAGGAGCGTCGGATCCGTCGAGCGAATTGGAACGTCGCGAGCTTGTCGTCGCGTTGCGAAACGCGTTGAAAAGATTGCCGACTCGTTTGCAGCAGGCGATCGAACTTGTGTTTTACCAAGGGATGACGTTTCAAGGGGCTTCCAAGATATTGAACGTGACGGCGGCGACGATTTCGCAACGAGTCGCGCGCGGCGCCAAGTTGTTGCGATTCCATATGCTTGAAGGGTCTGCGAGCGCGCCTAAGCGTTGCGCGGCGTTTTGAGTCGAGGAGAGAAATCGTCCCGACGAAGGATCGAGTTTTTACGATAATTTTGGCGAGTTGCGTCGAATAAATCGATTTGACGCGCAACTTGTCTTTGGGGGCGTCTTTGCGCTTTCGCGCGAAGTCGGAAAGAAGTGAACGTTTCGAATCGCGACGTCTTGATCGGCTATATTCTTGGTCGTTTGAGTCAAGCCGAGGCCGAAGCCGTTGAGAAACAAGCGCGCGTCGACTCGGAATTGGCTCAAACGCTCGAGACGTTGCGTCGCGAATTATCCGACGTTGATTCTTTTCCCAATTTGCGCGGTTTGCCTAACGCGTTTCAACGACGTTTGCATACGTCCGCCTCTTCCGCCTTTAGCGCCGTTCGTGCGGAACCTAAAGTCGACGATCCTACCGACGAAAAGAAAGAACAGACGGAAAAAACGTCCGTCGCGAGCGCTTCTACCGACGTAGCGTCTGAAGAAAAGTCGAACGAAGATTCTATTTCGTCCTCCGGCGCGAACTCGAAACGCGCTTCTTGGGATTCTCTACTGTCCGACGCATTCGCCAGTTTTGCCAACGAGAACGCCGAAGCTCGAGAAAGAGCCGTTGCGAAGTCTCGAAAAAAAGCTAAAAATGCGGAAATCAAGCCCGTTTCCGTCGTTCAGACAAGCGATCGACGCCGAGACGTCAAGTCGGAAGAATCTTCTAATCTCAACGACGTCCAAAATCAAGCGAACGAAACGCGCTCCGACGTCGACAAAAAATCTTCAAGAGCCGTTTCTCTGT
Organism: Thermoguttaceae bacterium; assembly: GCA_045641205.1. GTDB lineage: Bacteria > Planctomycetota > Planctomycetia > Pirellulales > Thermoguttaceae > RUG369. The sequence continues at coordinate 934 of JAZUGM010000099.1, read as the reverse complement.
ACGACGTCGAGGTGCGAACTTCCAGTCTGCCCGTTCGACGCCGCAAACCGTTTGAATTCATACCGAAACAAGCCCAAGCGCCGACTCGCGCCGACGCTTTCGGGTTCACGTTCAAACACGCCGTCGCGAATTCGGACGAACAAGAAAAAACGCGCCGTCGGTCGAGTCGCGTCGAGGCTTCGGCTCCCATTTTGGGCGAACGCGTCGTTTTGAGTCGCGCGTCGTTCGATTTTGTCGATTCGATACCCGATTCTTCCTCCTCGTTGGTCGTTTGCGCGCGCGTCTTACGTTCCAAAATTGCTTTTAGCGCGTTCTGTTCGAGCGTCGAGGATTCCGTTTCGTTCAGTTTAAGGGGCGGTCGGCGAAGTTTCGCCGGTTTTTTCACGCGCGCGTCGGTTGAATCGACCGTTGATCGCGCGGAAGAGCATTTTGCCGCGTTTCCAAACGCCGAACGAGGAAACGTCGCGTTATGTCGCGGAACGATCGACGCCGATTTTCTCGGAGTCGAAGTCGCGTCTCCGTTGGTTGAAACGTCGTTCTGGACGCTTGGTTGCGTCGACTCGCCGATCGCTTATCTTGTCGCGTCGTTGCCTTTCGCGTTCTCCGCGTCGGATTGGAGACTCAAACGCCGCGTCGAAAACGCTTTGGAAGATAAAACGCCGACAAGCGCGACTGAAGAAACGCACGAACGGACGATCAAAGCAGTCGAAGACGATGCGTCTTCTGTTTCCGTCGCCGTTCCTTATCCCGAAACGGAACTTTTGGAGAAAGCGCCTTCGGTCGTTGCTGAAACTCCTTTGAGCGTCGAAGACGATGCGTCTTCTGTTTCCGAGGCGGTTCCTTATCCCGAAACGGAACTTTTGGCGGAAGAATCTTCGGACGTTGCAGAAACGTCTTCTATCGTCGAAGACGATGCGTCTTCCGTTCGCGAGGC
>JAZUGM010000098.1:0-10708 GCA_045641205.1 Thermoguttaceae bacterium | reverse complement strand
ACTCAACAAAGGAAATCGGAAAACAGACAAGAACAAACCTCCAGTCTCTAACCCAAAACGCGGCAAACATTGTCAAAATATACAAAAGGACGATAAAATATTCCGTTCTTCTTCGTCGCGTTTTTTCTTCTTGTCGTTTGTTTTCCGCCGCTAAAAGTTCCTTTGCGACAATATAACTCTCAAGTACGGAACTGATAACTCTGTCGATCGCCTGTCTAACGTCGCGAGGAAGACTACTCTGATTAAGCGCTTCTCGCGTTTTGCGTTCCGCCTTTAAAAGTTCGCGAGAATCGCCGCGCTTAATGTTCTTAAGTTCGGAAACGTATCCTTCGACGACAAACAAAGCTTCCAACGCAACTTTATGTTTGGATAAAAGTTCTTCCATAAGTCCGCTTCGCTAACGCAACCCCGCCTTTTGCGCGGCGTCATCCAGCCTGGCTTTTAAGAGTTTCAAGACTTCCAATATTTCAGCGTCCGTCGTTTCATGGTCGGAACGATCCAAAAGACTTGCAATATACTCGTTCTCTTGTCTTTCCTCCGTTTGATTTGCGTCTTCGAACGCGCCAAAAATTTTTTTCAAATTACGCGCCTTTTGCATTGAGACCTTTGTCGTTTTTCTTGGCATTTCCGCTTGTCCTTTTTGCGATGCGTTAAACAGTATAAAACTTGTCGCCCACGTCGTCCCCATTGTAATCGTTAGAGTCGACCTTTGCAAGTTTACACGCAAGAAAATTATAAAAATTACGGCGTGTTAAAAGAGATCGACGCTTATCTTTGTTGTTTCGTTTTAACCGTCAAAACGTTTTTAACAGAAGAACGTCAAGACGTTTCGAAGAAGTTCTCAAGCGTCTTCTGCAATAATACTCGACAAAACCGTTTCTTCAGTAATTGTCGACGCCGCGCTTGTCGTTTCCGAAATTGTGGGCGTCGACGTCGGCTTTCCGCGCATAATTGCCAATTTCCCTATTGAACTTCGGCGCCTTGTTCTGGACGTCGATTTATGTCGCGTTCCAAATAAACGGTCAAGACGGCAATATCGGCGGGCGTAATTCCGGGGACGCGGCTCGCTTGTCCCAAGTCGGTCGGACGAACGCGCTCGAGCTTTTCCTTCGCTTCGGCGCGCAAATTTGTAAGACCGCGATAATCGAACGCGGCGGGTATTTTGCGCGCGTCCCATTTGCGCTGGCGTTCGATTTCCTGCTCTTGGCGTTCGACGTAACCCGCGTATTTCGCGTCGATGCAGACTTGTTCCGCCGCTTCGGGGTCGACGTCGGCTAATTGCGGAAGTCGCGCGACGACGTCTTCCCACTCGATCTCGGGATGGCGCAACAATTTCAAAATCGAGCCGTTTTCGTCGAACGTTTTTTCAAGGAGCGCGAAGGTTTCGCGCACGACGCGTTCCTTCTCTTGCAGACGGTTCCAGCGCTCGTCGTCGACTAGTCCGATTTTGCGTCCTAACGCGGTCAAACGTCGGTCGGCGTTGTCGTGACGTAAGAGGAGCCGATATTCCGCGCGCGACGTGAACATTCGGTAGGGCTCGTCGACTCCGCGCGTCGTAAGATCGTCGAGCATCACGCCTATATACGCTTGATCGCGCGTCGGAACAAGCGGCTCGAGCGCGGAATCGAGAGCGACGGCGGCGTTCGCGCCCGCGATCAAGCCTTGCGCGCCCGCTTCTTCGTACCCGGTCGTGCCGTTAATTTGTCCCGCGAAAAAGAGCCCTTTGACGCGTTTCGTTTCAAGCGTCTTGCGCAGTTGGTCGGGCGGCGCGTAATCGTATTCGATCGCGTAAGCGTAGCGCATAATTTGCGCGCGTTCGAGTCCCGCGATCATACGAATCATTTGATCTTGAATCGCGCGCGGAAAACTGGTCGAAAGCCCGTTGACGTAAACTTCGTTCGTGCGTCGACTTTCCGGTTCCAAAAAGAGCTGATGACGGTCTTTGTCGGCGAATCGGTCGATTTTCGTTTCGATCGAAGGACAGTAACGCGGTCCCGTCGACCGAATTTGTCCGCTGAACATCGGCGCCAGCGCGAAATTATCGCGCAAGAACTTGTGAAGTTCGGGGTTCGTATATGTCGTCCAGCAAGGAAGCTGTTCGACGTCGAGCGAACGCGTCATAAAAGAAAAAGGGCGCGGATTTTCGTCGCCGTACTGCGGCTCCAGACCCGAATAATCGATCGTTTTTCCGTTCAATCGCGCGGGCGTTCCCGTCTTGAAACGAAGCAAACGAATCCCGAGCCTTGTTATCGACTCGCTAATTTTCGTCGCGGGCGGCTCGCCCATTCTTCCACCGGGCGACTGCAACGAACCGAAATGCAAGACGCCGCGCATAAAAGTGCCGCACGCGAGGACGACGGCTTTCGCGCGATAAATCGCGTCCGACTCCACGCGAACGCCGACGATTCGCCAAACGTTTTCCGCTAGTTCGTTTGTTTCGCCTTCGCGCGCGCCCTCGCACGGCTCGACGAGTAGTTCGACGACTTTTTCTTGACGCAACGCAAGATTAGGCGTTTCTTCGACGATCCGCTTCACTTCGTCTTGATAGAGCCGCTTGTCCGCTTGAGCGCGCGGTCCGCGCATCGCCGGACCTTTGCGAACGTTCAGCATACGAAATTGAAGCCCGGTCGCGTCGATAGCGCGTCCCATCGCGCCGCCCAACGCATCGATTTCGCGAACAATATGACCTTTGCCGACCCCGCCGATCGCGGGATTGCAACTCATCTGCGCAACCGTGTCAAGATTGCCCGTCAAAAGCGCGGTCTTCGCGCCGACTCGCGCCGACGCCAACGCGGCTTCCGTACCTGCATGTCCGGCGCCAACGACCAGAACGTCAAAATCGTATCGATCGATTTCCATTGTGTTTAAACGAAAAAACGTGATTGTCAAAAAACGAAACGCGACCGCGCGTCAGATTGGGACTCGCGATCGCGACTAACAGAACAAGACGGAACAAAACAAAACGTCGACAAAACGCGACGCGTCAAAACAGATTGTTCGGCACGGCGACCGCTTCGCTCAATTTATGTCCGCGTTGAACAGCCCAAAGTCGACCCGTGTTTTGCTTCAAAACGACGATCCAATCGCTAACGTCGACGACCGTCGCGTCGAAAGCGCCGACTTTCATACGTTCGCCGACCTTCAAACTAATCGTCCGTCCCTCGGTTCCGAGATTCCAGCGCGAATAAGTTACCGTCTCGCCGTTTTCGTCGGTAAAAGAGGGCGTGCCCGTAAGAACGGCGAAGCTGGCTGCGTCGACGCCCGACTTAACGGCGCGGAAAATCTCGAGATCCCCCAGCGACTCGTATGCTGCAAAGGGACCCGACGCCAGTTGTTGGGGCGGATTCGTCGACAAGGGCAACTTGTCTTTTAACGGAAACGCCTGATTTGGGTTCTCTTTATACAGAATCGTCAGACCTTCGATCGTCAAGGTAACGTCGAGCAAGTTCGAATTTTCGACGGGCGTCACGTCCATCACGGAAATACGATGCAAGAACGGCGTCCAGTAGAACTCGTAAAGGAACTGCGTTAAATCGATCAACGCGCAACGTCCGGCGACGCGAAACATCTGCGTCGCCGTGCCCGAATTTCGCGGATGCGAATACTTGCCGACGACGACTTGCGCGTCTCGAATATTGCAAAATTCGAGCATTTGCGTCAGCCACATTTGATACTCAAGACCCGCTTGGGTACTATTGAGGGGGAAAGAACGCGTATAAAGCGTTTCAAGCGCCGTCGACCTTTGAGTCATCATATCCGACGCCTTCTTCCCGTTTTCGATCTGCTGACGCAACTCCTCCTTTTTCTGCGCCAAGTCGACTCGAGGCTTCTTGTAGGAACTGCGATAAAACATATAACCGCCGAACGCGACTCCGAGGCTTACGACGATCAAGAGTATGACGACTTTCGTCCAATTTCCCATTTTCAACCTCCGATCATACGTATAACGAACGCGTTAAAAAATACAAGACGGACGCGGCTTGCGGCGCGGGCTCCGGCGCGGGTTGAGGCGCGGGCTCGGCAGGAGCCGGTTCCGGCGCGGGTTGAGGCGCTGGTTCGGCGGGAGCCGGTTCGGCGGGCGCGGGCTCCGGCGTCGATTCAGCGGGCGTCGATTCAGTCGACGCGCCTTCCGACGCGCGCGCTTTGATTCGCGCCTGAACCTCGTTCCAATTCTTCACGACCTTGGCGACTTCCGCCTGATACTGCGCTTGAATTTGCTTGAAACGCGCTTCGTCGATTTGACCTTGTTGAAGCATTCCTTGCGCGTTCCTCATATTTGCGTCAAGTCGCTGGCGGTACTGCCAAAGTTGTTGCGCAAACGCTTGGTCTTGCTCCGGGGTAGGCGTCGAGGGCGCGGCTTGATCTTCGTCGTCGGTCTTTTCCTCAGAAGGCTTTTCCTCAGAAGGCTGTTCAGCAGAAGTCTGATCGGCGTTTGGCGCGGGCGTCGTTTCCGTCGGCGCGGGCGTCGTTTCCGTCGGCGCGGGCTGGACAGGCGCGGGCGTCAACGCTTGGACGCGACTTCGAGCTTCGTTCCACGCTTTGACGACGACGGCGACTTGTTCGTTATATCGCGTGGAAATAACGCTCGCTTGTTCCTTCGTCAACCCGTTTTGTTGAAACGCCGCCTTGGCGTTTGCAAAACTTGCGTCAAGTTCTTTACGAAACTCTTCAAGCCGTTTCATATATTCCTGTTCTTGTTCCAAAGTTCGCTCGGGCGCGGTCTCTCCTTCAGCGACTTGCGCGGGGGCTCCTTGCGCGACGACTTCGGCGGTCTTGTCCAAAACGGCGAGCGCGTCGGCGGAATTTTTCTCTTGCTTCGCCTTCAATTCGGCGGCGGCTTTCTCTTGCGCTTCCTTCAATTCCTTCGCGCGTTGTTCCTCTTGCTCGACGAAATATTCGGGTCGATTCGCCGAAATTTCGCGAATCTGAGCGGGTAAAATCGAAAGGAACGTTTGCGCCGGTCGACGATGGCAGAAAATATTCGCGGTAAACGTATATTTGTACCCGCCGCCCCCGACGTTGTTTTGAGGTCCGTTCGATTGAATTTGGTGCGAACGGTCGCCCGCCATACGGCGCTGGAACAGCTTGTAGACGTCAAGAGACGTTATTTTCGCGTTAATAATAAAAGTCGCGCGACCGTTGTTGTTTCCAACGTAAGACAAACGCGTGACAATCAAATCGGGCGGACTCGGCAAGCGCGTCGCAATGTCGCGCAGTTCGTCGAGAACGATCGCGCCTTGGACGTTTTGCCAAGAATAAGCCGACGACAACGTCGAATAAAGCGGACGCTTCGAATTCAACTGTTGAGCGACTTCGTCTCGTTCCTTTTCCAAGGCGACGTTTTCGGCTTCCAAACGCTTCAAATCGGATTTGTTCCAATACCAGAACGCGCCGAATCCGATCGCGACTAACAGAAAATAAACCGCAAAAAGCAAACCGTAGTTAGGCGGCTTCGGCTTTTCGTGCGGATGCAAAAGATCGACGATCGGCTTGTTTTGAGGTCGATCCGCCAACAAGACGCCCAACAAGGAGGCGTAACGTCCCGGATTTTCGGGCTCCTCCGCCTTCAGCTTGACGCCGGGCAACATAAACGGATTGATAAAATCCAAATTGACGCCCGCCTCGTCAAGCGCGCGCGCCAAAAGCGTCGCCGTCGTTTTACAAGGCTCGGGCGCAAATTCTTCTTCGTCTCCAACCTCGGCGATTTCCGAATCGTAGACGCCCGCCGCGCGAGGCTTCTGCTCGCCCGTAAAGAAAACGGCGTGATTGACTTCGTCGTTTTCGGGCAAATCGTCGATTCCGACGACCAACGTGCGCACGACTTCGTCTTTTATGCGATTCGCGCGATATTCCGGCATAGAATCCGCCTGCAACTTAAAGGATCGAAAGAACAGAAGGCTCTTTTCGGCGCAAAGAACTAGGTTGACTTCGTCGCAAAGTTCTTGAATCAACAAAACGGGATCGTCGTATTGAAGTCCGCAAAAGTCGGCGCGCAAAAGCTCGAGCAACGCCGTTTCGCGCAATTCGATCTTCGAAGGCGCGCGATAAGCCCCGGAGAGAATCTCGCGGATGCGTCGCAATTTGTCGCGCGCGATCGAAACCGCCGCGACGCGTCTAACGCCCGTCTTTTTCGCGCCGACCAATCCGAGCGGGGCATAGTCGAGCGGCTGCGTTTCGTTAAAAGTCAACGAATCGCGCAACGCCTGATTGAAGACGAGTTCGGGCGTCTCCGAATCGGCGGTCTGCGGTATCGTCATATGCATAACGTCGACGTCCCCGCGTTCGACCGTGTAATAGACGATTGCGGAACCGACCTTCTTTTCGCGCAATAGGCTTTTGAGCGTCAACGCAAGGGGCGACGTTTTGAAGGACTCTCGCTTCGATTTTTTAACCGTCGAGACGACCACGCCGTCCGTTTCTTTTTCGTCTTCGTCCTCTTCGTCGTCGTAAACGACGGGCGTCTTCGGAACGCTCGATTTTTCCACCGTCTCGACGACTTCCGCGTCGGCGTCCCCGGCGTCGACTTCTCCGATTTCGTCCGACTCGACGATTCGCGTTTCTCCGTCCCCGTTTTCGTCGTCGATCGAGTCAGACGCGACTAATTCAGACGCGGCTCCGGCGACCGACTCCGGCGCCGATTCGATCAAGGCGGAACCGACGCTTGGAACGGTAAGACGATCTTTAAGAACGGTTCCAAGCGCAAAACGCGCCTCGACTCCGTCCCAGTCGATTGCCAATATTCGCGCCATTTCGACGTAATCTCCTTCGAAAGCGCAACGCGAATCGTCAAACGAGATCCGACGTCAAGCGCGTTCGTAAAATCAGTTCGGTTTCTTGTCGAGCCTAGCTCGACGCGCGGTCGTCAAAAAACATTCCCGCTTATCGATAATAATACCAGAAAAAAAACTTGAAGTATACTTTTTTTACGGTAAAATCGAAAAAGTATGAAAAAAATTACCCGCAAAATCGCAACTTTGGACAAAACAGGCAATTTACGCGCTTGTTGAGTCCGAGTTTGAGGCAATTTTGGCGAAAAGACCCGCCTTTGCGCGGAGTCAGTATAAAGCGTAAATAAAAAAAAGCAAGCGGACGCGCGACAACCTTTCGTCGACGTCCCTTCAGGAAACGTCAATGCGACAAACCCTTTTTTACTTGCCGACGCATCTTTTCGGACTTCCCCTGTTTGGAAACGGTCTGCTCTTTTGGTTGATTCTACTTCTTGGCGTCTTTTACGTCGTCCGCGCTTTAATCGGCAAAGGCAAAGACGTCAAGCCGAGCGACGCGCCTTTCTATGCGCTGATTACCGCGCTTGGAATTTTCCTCGTGAAATACGTCGGACCTCGAATCGCCGAGTCGGGCGGATTTCCGATCCGCGGATACGGAGTCTTTTTGACGCTCGCGATCCTACTTGCCGCGCTATTGACGATCCGACGCGGTTTAAAAAAGTGGAATTATCCGACCGATACGATTTTAACGATTATTTTTGTCGTCGCTTTTTTCGGGTTGCTTGGCGCGCGGCTCTTCTACGTCCTTCAATATTGGCGCGACGTCGAGGGCGCGACGTTTCGCGAAACGTTGATTAACGTTCTCGACATAACAAGCGGGGGTCTTGTCGTCTATGGGTCGATCCTCGGCGGTTGCGTCGCGATAATCGCGTATCTTGCGTTGAAACGTCTGCCGATCCTTGCGACGCTCGATTTGTTCGCGCCGTCCCTTGCGCTTGGAATTGCGATCGGACGGCTTGGCTGTTTAATGAACGGCTGTTGTTTCGGCGGTCCTTGCGACTTGCCTTGGGGAATCGAATTTCCGCCCGGTAGTCCCGCCTACGTTCAACAAACAAACGAAGGCGTAATTTCGCTTTACGGGCTTAAATTGGCGCCGCCCAAGGTCGAAACCGAAGAAGAAACGACGCTATTTTCTTTGAAAGGCAAACACGCCAGCCTCGCCTCCGAAGTCCCGGCGCCGGTGATCGTCGAATCGGTCGATCCGGGCAGCGCGGCGGAAGAAGCCGGAATAAAGCCGGGCGACAGAATTTGCGAAACGGGTCTCGCGCCCAAAGATTGGGCTTCAAAAGACTCCAAATCGAACGCGCGGACGAAAATACCCCGATACCGCCCCCAAAACAACGCGCAAGTCTTCTATTTCTTCCTCAATATTTGGAACAACGATCCGAATTCGGACGTCTTGCTCGTCCTCCAAGAACCCCAAAAAGGCGAATCGCGCCAAGAAACGAAAACCGTCGTCTTCCACCCGACGCCGACGCGCGCCAAGCCGGTTCACCCGACGCAAATTTACAGTTCGCTTTCCTCGTTGCTTATATGCGGTTTGTTGTTGTTGATCGCGCGATTCGCCAAAAGAGACGGCGTCGTCGCCGCTGGATTCTTCATTTTCTACCCGATCAATCGTTTTTGTTTAGAAACGATTCGAACCGACGAAGAATCTTTTTTCGGAACGGGCTTGACAATTTCGCAATGCGTCAGTGTATCATTGTTGACCGTTGGAATTATTTTTCTTGCTTACGTGTTAATCGCGCCCCCTAAAAGACGTTTGGAAGGATATTTCAAGTCCGAAGTCAAGCCGAAAGAGCCTTCCGACGTCGAAACGTCGAACGAAAAACGTTGATCGAGTCGCGTCTCGATAAGAGTCGACTCGAGCGCGACGTTCGGCGCGTTTCCAAAAATTTTGTCAATAATTTCAAAAAAAGTTTGACGTCGTTTGCAAAATCAGTCATAATAGGCTAATCATACCGTGCTTTTGTTCGTCCCGACGCGCGAGCGTCGTCGACGCCGACGTCGTTAGTTATAATTGATAGGAGATTTTCGATGCTTACGAAAAGTCGTTCTCAAGTGGCCGCGGCCGGCGAACTCCCTAGCCTTCTTGCGCAAGCGATGGAAGAAGGGGGCGGATTGCTCCGTCTGACTCCGAACTGGGTTCCTCGCGTCTTCTGCAAGCCCGGTCGTCGTATTAAGTTGGCTCAAACGGATTGGTACGCGCTCGGACTCGATCGCGGAGGTATTGACGAACGCTGGTTTGCCAGCACGACGGAAGCGGAAAACGCCGGACGAGCCGAAGACGAAGGTTTGAGCTACGTTCGCGTGGCGGGCAAGCGCTTCCTGCTACGCGACGCCGTGACCGAAGGCAAAGGCGCGGTCGTCGGCGACGCGATTTGGAATCAATACAAACGTTGGCCGGTCTTCTCGAAGTTCTTTGACAACCTCGGACCTCTCCCACACCATATGCACCAAATGGATAAAGACGCGAACTTGACGGGTCAAGACGGCAAGCCGGAAGCGTACTATTATCCGCCGCAACTCAACGCCGCCGAAAATCGCTTCGACTACACCTTTATGGGACTCGAGCCGGGCACGACGAAGGCGCAAGTTCGCAAGTGTCTCGAAAACTGGAACAAAGGCGACAACGGCATTCTTGACTTGGCGAAAGCCTATCGTCTGAAGCCGGGCACGGGCTGGATGGTTCCGGCGGGCGTCTTGCACGCGCCGGGTTCCGTCTGCACTTACGAGCCTCAATGGGGCTCCGACGTCTTCGGTATGTTCCAATCGTTGACGGATCACGATGCGATCTCTTGGGATTTGCTCGTTAAAAACGTCCCGGACGACAAAAAATTCGACCTTGATTTCATCGTCGAACAACTTGACTGGGAAAAGAACGTCGACCCGTTCTTCAAGGAACACAACTATCTCGAGCCGATCGTCGACCAAGAAAAATCGGATCCGAACGGCGGTTACGTCGACAAATGGATCGTTTACGGTCTTGTCGACGGCAAACAACGCATCTCCGCGAAAGAACTCACCGTTATGCCCGGTTGCAAATGCGTCTTGAAAGACGGCGCCGCCAGCGGGTGGATCACCACGCAAGGACGCGGCACGATGGGTAAGTTGAATATCGAATCCCCCAATATGATCTACTACGGCGAAGAGCCCGACGACGAAATCTTCATTACGGCGACCGCCGCTAAGGAAGGCTTTGAAATCGTCAACACCGGCTCCGAACCGCTCGTCGGACTCCGTTACTTCGGACCCGATTCGCACAAGTCGACCCCGATGATCGGCGACTACAAAAAATTCCTCTAATCGTCGTTTGTTCCTAGCGTTACTCTAGGCTAGTAAGTTGGGACGACGCCTTTTCCTCGAAAAAAGAAAAAAAAGGCGCTCGTCCCCTTGCCAAAGAGTCGAGCGGCGCTATAATAAGTCGGTCGTTTGAAGGAAACGCGCTTGGCGTGAGGTTCTTCAAATCGAAATACCTGCCTCTATAGCTCAGTTGGTAGAGCAACGGACTCTTAATCCGTGGGTCGTGGGTTCGAGTCCCTCTGGAGGTATTGAAACCTAAAATACGCGCCTCTATAGCTCAGTTGGTAGAGCAACGGACTCTTAATCCGTGGGTCGTGGGTTCGAGTCCCTCTGGAGGTATTTTATTACGACAGTCAAAGCGTCTTTTCGCTTTGACTGTTTTTTTTTGAGCTGTTTTTGTAAGCGTTTCTGGATTTTTCTGAACAAGGTTCGCGTTGGAAACGCGCCGTAAGGCGCGCGCGATAAGCCGCCCGTCAACGACGGGCGGATCGGCGCCGCCGAAAACCCGTCCGTTATCAAAGCGAAATTATCCGACAAACCCAAAAACTCTCGTTTACGGAGAACCGCGTATATCGGAAGAATTAGAGTCTGAAGGTTGCGAAAAGCTATAAACTTTCAAC
>JAZUGM010000097.1:0-2157 GCA_045641205.1 Thermoguttaceae bacterium | reverse complement strand
CCTGGACAAGGTTCAATTCGTTCAATTTTGAGACAAACGCGTCGCATTCGTCGCAAGAGACGTTTTCGACGGGACGGTCTTCTCCTATGAAATAGCAGTCTCTTACCTTTGGAACGCCGAGGGCGTCCCACTGCGCTTGCGTCGTTTCCGTCTCTTGAATCCAAAAGCCTTTCGTCAACGTAACTTCGTGAGGAATCTCGCGCGAATACCGCCCTTCTTCGTCTAAAGGAGCGCCCATCGTAAAAGAACCGGCGGGACAATAACGAAACGAAAATTCCACGCCGCGATACGTAAACGATTTACGCGCGCCAGCCTCGGGCGAGTCCGTCCAAGCGCAGGAATCGTCGGCGTCGTTCGTCGACTCGCGCGCAAGTCGACCGTCGTTTGCGCCGGACAAACGAAGAACAAGCCGAAAACCGACGTCGCCGCCTCGATATGAAGCGAAAAATTGCTCCCGATTCGCCGACCGACAGTCTTTCGCGGGACTTTGCCAACCGCCGCCGCGAACCTCGATAGAACCTTGTAGAGGATACCGAGTTCCCTCGTAAGACTCGTCGATTTTATCCGGATATTCGCCGTAACGATTCCAACACCATTCGGCGCCGTTGCCGCACATATCGCGCAGCCCCCAAGGATTCGGATCGTAACTCTTTACGGGACAAGTTTTACCAAGAGAGTTTCCTTTGTTTGTCGCGCCGTAGGGCAAACTTCCGTCGCAATTCGCGACGTCTCCGTTTAAACAGTTTCCCCAATAAAAGGGCGTCGTCGTTCCGGCTCGACAAGCGTATTCCCACTCAATCTCCGTCGGCAAAGAAAACAGCGTTCTCTTAGGCGCTATTTCTCGCTCGTTTAAATTCCAAATAAAAGCGAGGCATTCGTTCCAATTAATCGTTTCGACGGGAAGATTCGCCCCTTTAAACGCGCATTCTTTCCTTTTCTTACCGCCAAGCGCGTCCCACTGCGCTTGCGTCGTTTCCGTCTCTTGTATCCAGAAAGCGTCGACTCGCGGCTCTTCGTGAAGTTTTTCGTCGTCGTCGCGTCCCTCTTCGCTTGCGGGACTCCCCGCCGCAAAAGAACCGGCGGGACAATAACGGAACGCAAATTCCACGCCGTTATACGTAAACGCAAGACGCTCCCCCGCCTCAGGCGCGCGCTCGACGGCGACGTTAGATCCGTCGTCGACGCGTCTTTCTAAAGAAAACGTCGACGGCGACGACGACAAGAGAAAGACGATCGCCAACAGAAAAAGAGTCCTTCTCATCGTTTCAAATACTCCGTCTCTAAAAAATTGAGCGCAATGGAACCAAAAAACGGAACCCTAAATCGACGTCATTCTTTCGGTTTTTTCGGCGTAATGATCGTCGACCCGCCGCCGCGCAACGAAAGATCGAACGCGGGATTTTCTTTCCACGTTCCGCCCGTGAAATCGGGATATTCGATCGGTTGCGAGCCGTGCGTCACAGACCACAAACTCAACGGCGTCAACGCGCTCCAAGTCGCGCCGTCGTAAATCGAAATATTGAGCGGCAAGCCGTTGTGAAGCGAATCGATCAACTGATAGTCGCAAATGAAATCCATTCCTCCGTGTCCGCCGAATTTTAACGCGTTTTCTTCAAGGAAATTATGCAGTTCCGGCATATATTTCGCTTTGAGTTCCTCCATTTGCTCGTCGGAAACGGGCGCCGAATGATCTAAATAAATTTGACCGGGCTCGGGATACTTTTGAACGAACCCTTTTGTCCCGCTCAACAAATGACAACGCGTATAAGGACGTGGCGAAACCGTGTCGTACTGAATTTTGACGACTTTGCCCTTCTCCGTCCTCACGAGCGACGTGTTCATATTCCCGGTAAAATCATATCCGACAAACTGCTTGTGATACTCGCGTCCTTGCGCCAACGCCTCGTCAAACGCTTGTTTGCAAACAAAATCCGCCGTTTCGACCGACGTTAAGAAAGCGGGACGGTCGCCCGCGTTGATGCGTAGCGCCTTGGCGATCGGACCGTATCCGTGCGTCGGGTAACGGTTCCCTTTGTAAAGGCGCCCGATCGCGCTACGGTAATGCGCCGCCTTCTTGTTGAGCGGAGGCATAGGCTCTTCAAAAATAACTTGCGCGGGAAAATAGTGAATATAGGCGCCTTCCGCGTAGATTAATTC
>JAZUGM010000096.1:0-6251 GCA_045641205.1 Thermoguttaceae bacterium | reverse complement strand
GGCGCCGGATCCGGCTGTGGTTTGCAGGAGCTTGCCGGAACGTTTATTTTTACCAACAATAGTGCGACGGGTTACGACGAAGCCGGGCTTGGCGGCGCGATCGCGACTGCGGCGCCGACGACCGTCGCGGATGGCGCTAGTTTTGGGTTTAGCGGCAACTATGCGCGACGGGGCGCCAACGTCGCGATCGACACGGAAATCTCTGAAAACAAAAATTTGACCGCCGATAAATTTGGTCCTGAAATCGGATCGGGCTATTCAACGTTTAAAGTAATTAGAGGCGAAACCCCGTCGCCGACGTCCGCCATATTGCCGACTTTGTTCGCGCGCGACGCCGTCGCCGCGACAATTACGATCGAGGGTAAGTCGACGACGTTCGGAAGCGAAGGCGTCTCGCCCGAGAGTCTTGGACTTGGCGCCGGAATTTACGAAACGTTGATTCAATACGACGACGCCGACGGCGAAACGAGCGCGGTTTACAGCCTTGTTCTGACCGTCGACAAAGGCGCAACGCTCGACGTTCGCGAAACGAGCATAGCCGACGGCCGAGGCGTCAAGTTCGACTTCAGCCTGAACAAAGACGACGGGCGCGCCGTCTCCGTTTGGGAAATCTCGTGGGGCGACGGAACGACGACTCGTTCCGAAAATTTGTCGAAGTCTTGGATGGCGCCGCATTATTACGCCAAGGACGGAACGTTTGGCGTTTCGCTCAAGGTCGTTTATCTCGACGGAACGAGCGAATCGTTCGAATCGTTCTCGATTCAAAAAGTAGGAACGACGCTCGAGCCCGAACTCCTCGCCGCCGTCTTCGACGACGTTGAAGACGTGTTCGACGAACTCGACGCGCCGATTCTCTACGGTCCGGCTCCGCGCGGAATTTAACAAAACGACGAAAAATATTTTTTAATGAAAACGAAAGAAAAGAAAAGAGGTTTGTAATGAACGAAAATCGACAAAAACCGACCGACTCGGCGCGCGAAGAATATTTTGCGCCGACTTACGAACGTTTCGCTTTTGAAACGAGCGACTTGTTGCAAGCTAGCGGCGATCCCCAACCCGGCGCGCTCGGTTTGTATAATCAGGACTCCGGTCTTTTTTCGAAAGGCGGGAATACTCCAAGCAACTCGCCTTGGTAACGTCGAGGCATAGCGCGTTTTGAGACGTCCTCGCGACGGTTTGCGCCGTCGCGAGCTAATACGCCGTTAAACGCGCGGCGTCGTAAAGAAGGAAATATCGTCTTGAAAAAAGTCGCTTTTCCTAATAGGCGGCGTCCCTTGTAAAAAAGCGGAAACGCAGTTAAAATTACATCGTTTGTTTTGCGCGACGCGCGGTCGTTTTCCTTTTAACATTTTTTCGGTTGGGAGTTCCTATGTCCGATAAAGAACGTCTTCTTCAAAAACTTGCGCCTTACGGTCAAGAACATTTGCTTTCTTTTTGGGACGAATTGTCGAACGAAGAACGCGATTCCTTGAGTCGACAAATCGAAAAGCTCGATTTTGACGAGTTGGCGCGTCTTTTCGAGCATCGTTTTGATCCGCCGGAAGCCGCCGCGTTAGCTGATCGCGCGGAAGAGCCGACCGCGTTCAAATTGAGCGATTTGCGCGACTACGACGGCGCCGAAGGTTCGAAATATCCGCAATCTCCGGCTAAATCTTGCGCGAAAAAAGCCGGAACGATAACGCCGTTAGAAGCGGTCGCAGCGGGCGAGAAATATTTGCGCGAAGGAAAAATCGCGGTCGTCGTCGTCGCGGGCGGTCAGGGCACGCGCTTGGATTTCCCGCACGCCAAGGGAATTTATCCGATCGGTCCTCTTTCGGAAGCGACGCTCTTTCAGATTCATATCGAGCGTATTCGCGCGATGGCGAAAAAATACGGGACGCGTATTCCGTTCTGTATTCAGACTAGTCCCGCGACGCATCAAGAGACGATCGATTTCCTCAAAAAGAACGATAATTTCGGGCTCAATTCGGACGACGTGTTAATCTTTTGTCAAGGAACGATGCCTTCCGTCGATTTCGACTCCGGCAAACTCCTTTTGTCGGACAAATCGCAAATCGCGCGCAGTCCGGACGGGCACGGCGGAATGTTGGCGGCGATTAATGCGCCTCAACCCGATTCGCCCTTGCCGACCGTTCGTGAAAAAGGAATTTTGACGGAGATGAAGAATAGGGGAATCGAAGAATTTTTCTATTTCCAAATCGACAATCCGATCGTCGATATTTGCAGTCCGGAATTTATCGGCTATCACGTCTTGAGCGGCTCGGAATTTGCCACGCAGGTTATTCGCAAGCAAAATCCGAAAGATCGGGTCGGCAATATGGTGATGGTCGACGGAAAACTGCACGTCATCGAATACAGCGACTTGCCCGATTCCGCCGGGGCTCGACGCAAGCCGGACGGTTCTTTGGCGATTTGGGCGGGTTCGATCGCCGTTCATATGATGAATCTCGATCTTTTGCAAAAGAACGCGTCCTATTCGAGTTCGTTGCCTCACCATCTCGCGAAGAAAAAGATTCCTTACGTCGTCCTCGACAAAGACGCCAAAGACGAGCAAGGCGTTTCGCTCTATGGAACCAAAGTCAAGCCGGAATCGCCGAACGCGATCAAATATGAAAAGTTTATTTTCGATTTGCTTCCGATCGCTAAAAATCCTATCGTCGTCGAAATCGAAGAAGAAACTTGCTTCGGTCCTTTGAAGAATCACCCTCGCGAAGCGAAAGACACGCCTAAGACGGTGCGCGAACACTTGACGGGTCTGTATAAACGCTGGCTTTCTCATATCGGAATCGAGGTTGTCGATCCGGCGATCGTCGAAATTTCGCCGTTGTTTGCCAACAGTTGCACGGAACTTGCCGCGCGCTTGCAAGAACGCGGACTCTTCCCCGCCGACGGTAAAATCGTCGAATCGGTCTACTGGTCGTAATCTCCCGTCGTAAAACCGCTTTTTTACGAGCGAATAGTTCGAACGCGCCCTTCTTGCCAAAGAGTCGGGCGCGTTTTCTATAAACGTCTTCTTTTCGTCGACCTTCGCTCGCCTCGCTCTTGCGTCGCGCGTCTTTCTTGCTAGAATTAACGTCGTTACAAGCGGCGTCGTTAAGCCGCGACAAGTCGAGTCCTCAAAGTTACGAAAATTACGCAATGTCCAACGTTCATTCCCCCGTCGACGCCGATTCAAGCGCCCCTTCCCCGTCCGTCGCAAAATCGCAAACGACAAAATCAAAAAAACGCGTCGTAACCAAAGGACACGAATTTTGGTATCATCTCTGCCAAGGTTCTTTGTACGTCGCGATCAAACTGTTTTTCCGTATAAAATATATTAACTCGAAAAACGTCCCTAAAAAAGGCGCGACGTTGCTTGTGGCAAACCATCAAAGTTTCCTCGATCCGCCCGCGATAGGTTGCGGTTATTTTCGCAGGACAAACTTTCTCGCGCGCAAGACGTTGTTTAAATTTAAGCCGTTTGGCAAACTCATCGATTCCGTCGACGCGATCCCTCTTGAAACAAACGGACTCGGCTTTCAAGGAATCAAAGAGACGTTGCGTCGTCTGAAAAACGACGAGGCGGTCTTAATTTTTCCCGAAGGAAGCCGTTCCTTCGACGGCGAACTGGCGCCCTTCACTTCCGGTTACGCGTCCCTTGCGATGAAAACCGACGCGACGATCGTGCCCGTCGCGATCGCGGGCGCTTTTGAAGCGTTTCCGCGCACGCAGAAATTTCCCTCTCCGTTCAAACCGCGCGTTCGAGTCGAATACGGCGCGCCGATTCGCCCAGAAGAGTATAAATCGCTAACCGACGCGCAGATTTGCGCAATGGTCGAATCGAGAATCAAAGAAATTTACGAACGAATTAGGCGCCGCCCGAAAGTTCGTCGACGTTCTTCTTGATCGTCGGCGTCGTTTGCGCGCTTTCCAGCCGAATTTATCAATAGCAAGGTTTTCAATGAAAAAAATTTTTTCTTCGTTTTTATGCGTTTTGTCGGCGTTATTGACGTCGACGTTCGTCTTCGCGCTTGAAAAAGACGCGACGATCGAACCTTCCAACAATTCCGCGACGATCGTAAACGTTCGCGATTTCGGCGCGGTCGGCGACGGTCAAACGGACGAAACTCAAGCGTTTCAAAAAGCGCTCGATTCGATCGGACCTCAAGGGGGCGTCGTCGAAGTTCCGCAGGGACTCTACAAATTTGGAGGCTCGATTAAAGTTCCTCAAAGCGTAACGTTGCGCGGACCGTGGAATTCCGTAACCTCGCACAACGGTTGTCGCGATCGCGGTCTTCCGAAACCTACCGACGACGGCGCTACGTTCCTCGTAACGGGCGGCGCCGGAACGGAGGACGGCGAAGCGTTTATTACGCTCGAAACCAACTGCGTTCTGCAGGGCGTCGTTCTCTATTGGCCCAACCAAAAAACCGACGACGTCCCGACGCCCTATCCTTGGGCGATTAAAATGCGCGGTAAAAACCCGGCGGTTCTCGACGTCGAACTGCTCAACCCTTACAACGGAATCGACGCCTCGAAAAACGAACGCGCTTTAATTCGCAACGTCCACGGTCAGCCGTTGCGTCGCGGTATTTTCGTCGACGCCGTTTACGATATTGGACGCATCGAAAACGTTCATTTCAATCCGTGGTGGAGTATGAAGCCCAAGCTGTTCCAATGGCAAATGGAAAACGGCGAGGCGTTCGTTTTCAATCGAACCGACTGGCACTACGTCCTCAATACGTTTTGTTTCGGTTACGCCGTCGGATATAAATTCGGAGGAAGCGAAGCGGGAATTTGCAACGGCAATTTCCTCGGGATCGGCGCCGACTCTTGCCATACCTCCGTTTTAGTGGAAAAAAGCGCGACGTTCGGACTTCTCATTACCAACGGCGAATTCGTCGCAATGCGTGGCGAGAATCCGACGATGGTCGTCGTCGGCAAGGACAATTTCGGTTCCGTTCGTTTTGCCAACTGCGCTTTTTGGGGACCTTGCGAACAAATCGCGCGTCTTTCCGGGCGCGGGCTCGTCGGATTCAGCGACTGCGAATTTTGTCAATGGGATCGCAACGGGCAAGGCAAGCCCGCCGTTCAAGTCGACGGCGGTTCCGTAATGATTCGCGGCTGTAATTTCCAAGAAGACAAAGCGCAAGTCAAGCTTGAAGCGACGACCGCGCGCGCTATCGTCGTCGACAATTTCGTTCGCGGCGAAATTCGAATCGAATCGGCGTGCGAAAACGCGCGAATCGAAGGCAATCTTGGAACGCCGAAACGCTAAAACGCCATAAGAAGTATTGGAACGTCGAAGCGCCAAAAGTGCGACGGCGTTCTTTTTTTGCGCCCTCGTCCCTTTAATATTTCAACTCGCCATGCTTCAAACGCCTCGTTTCCTTCCCCTTGTCGACACGCACGCGCACGTCAATCTTGACGAATTCGCGTCCGATTTTGACGACTTGATCTCGCGATCTCGCGCTGGAATTTTTCCACCGATTCGCGGGCGTCAAGTCGACGATCCCGTAATGCGCCCCTTTGTCTCCGGACTGGTCTGCCCTAGCGTCGACTTGACGACTTCGCGACGCGCGCTCGAACTTGCCGCGCGATACGATTTCATTTTTGCCGCCGTCGGATTCCATCCCAATCATACGAGCGCGATTCAAGAAGGAGAATGGGAACAATTGGAAGAATTAGTCGACCAAACGCCCCGCGATCGATTAGTTGCGACAGGAGAAACGGGGCTGGATCGATACTGGGACGACGCGCCCTTCGAATTGCAATTCGAGTTTTTCGTCAAAACGCTCGAATTGAGTTACGAGAAAAACTTGCCCGTGATTATTCACTCGCGCGAAGCCAACGACGATTTAGACTCCGCGCTGCGCGATTTTTACGCCGATAAAAAAAAGGCGCTCGACTCGCGATTCGCGTTTGGCGTCGTCCATTCTTTTAGCGGAACGCCGGAACAAGCGGAACGCTGGCTCGATTTAGGATTCTGTCTGGGGTTCGGCGGATTCGTCACTTTTCCTCAAAAAAAATTTGGCGACGTTTGGGAAGCGGCAAAACTGGCGCCGCGCGACAGAATCCTTCTGGAGACCGATTGTCCGTTCCTGACTCCGCATCCGTTGCGCGGAAAATTAGAACGCAACGAACCGCTGACGACCGCGTTTGTCGCGCGACGACTCGCGGAATTGCGCGACGTTCCGACCTCGGAAATCGTCGAACAAACCTTCCAAAACGCGACGCGTCTATTCAACTTGCCGCCCCTCGCCAAAGAGCCG
>JAZUGM010000095.1:0-4105 GCA_045641205.1 Thermoguttaceae bacterium | reverse complement strand
AAAAGTCTCGACGAGTTTGTCGAACGTTTTACGACGACTGAGGAGGGGCAAATGATTCTTTCACGAGAAGACATATATCGAATCGATCAAATCGAACAGAACAGATTCATTAAGGAACAGGGTATTAAGGAAGGTAAGGCGAAGGGTAAGGCTGAAGGCAAGGCTGAAGGCAAGGCGGAATCGATCGAAAGTTTTTTACGCATACGCTTTCCCGACGATTTTACGGATCGTTTTCAGCCTTGGCGTTCTAAATTGTATGAAAAGACGCTTCCCGTTCTAGAGTCGTTGTTGCCGCTGTCCGCTTCTTGCGCGTCGTTGAACGAGTTTACGCAAAAGCTGTGAAATAAAACGTCGAAGGAAACGAAAGGCTGCGGCTTTGGGCATACGGTTATTTCTTTTTAACAGGACAAAAAATATGACGCGAACATTTATTTTAACCGCCGTCGGCGCCTTGTGCGTTTCGTTCGGTTTGTCCGCCTCCTTTGCGCAACAGAGCGCGAGCGTCGACGATTGGCGCGCGGAATACGCGAAGCGCATCGAATCGACCCTTGCCGCGCGACGCGCTCAGAAGCCCGACTTCGCCAAGGACGTTCAGACGACGCATCCCGATTTTATTGTTTACGTTCCGAAAGTCGAACCCGAAAAATTGGGCGATTGTTACAACGACCATTTTCAAGTTTTAGACGGTCCGAACGGCGTTCTTTTCGCGACGACTTGTCAAGCGACTTGCGAAGGCGCGCTCGATCAGCACGTTACGCTCTTTAAAAGCCTCGACAAAGGCAAGACGTGGAGCGAGCCGAAAGTATTGGCGGGACCAAAAACGTTCGATTCGGACGTTCCGATCGCCAGCTGGGGGTTCGGTATGGTTTCGAAATCCGGGCGACTTTATATCATTTACAATCAGTATCAGCCCGGCAAAGTTTCCACAAACCGCCAACATACCGGCTTGATGACGGGCATATACAGCGACGACCTAGGCGAAACGTGGTCGGAGCCGCAACAAATCGCGCAGCCGCGCACGAACAACGATTCGCCCGACGAATCGATTCCGCCCGAGTGGGTCGTGTGGCAACGCCCGATGCGCTTAGGCGCCGACGGCAAATATTTGGTCGGCGTCACGCGCTACGTCGCCCCGCAATATCATTCGAAATATCGAACCGTCGTCGAATTTATCCGTTTTGATAATCTCGACGACGATCCCGAGCCGAAAGATTTAATCGCCAAGTGGTTTATGACCGACGACGCCGTTCTGCATAAAGACGTTTATTGCGAGGAACCCTCGATCGTTAAATTGCCCGACGGTCGTCTCTTCGCGTTCTTGCGCACGGGAATCGGCTATCCTTGCTGCACCGTCAGTTCCGATCAAGGGGAAACGTGGACGCAGCCGGAAATTCTGCTTGATCGCGACGGGGGCAAGCCGTATCTGCATCCGCTTTCTCCCTGTCCGATTTACGATCTTAAGGGCGACGACGCGGCGAGCGGATATTATTACGGCTTCGTTCACAACGCGTATAATTTCGACGACAAAAGCCCTTGGCAAAATCGCGGTCCGCTGTATCTTATCGCCGGAACTTACCAAGCGGGCGCGAAACAGCCGATTTGGTTTGCCGCGCCGAAGCTCTTTGTCGATCGACCGGGCGGCAATTCGTTCTATACGAGTTCCACGCAAGTCGACGGAAAAGCGGTCTTGTGGTATCCCGACCAGAAATTCTATCTTTTGGGGCGTTATATCGACGAATCGTGGTTTGAAGGCGCGCCCGCGTTGAAATTGAAGTAGTTTTATAGTCGTAATTTTAGGCGGTAGTTTATGCGAAACGTATTCGTCGCAATGTCCGGCGGCGTCGACAGCGGGGTCGCCGCTTCGTTAATTCTGGAGCGCGGCGACCACGCGCGCGGCGTTTATATGCGTCATCGACGTCAACGGACGTTCGACGCGGAAGAAACGCGGAGCGTCTTGGAGTCTTGGCGCGGCAAAGCGTCTTTAGAGGTTTATTCCGTCGACGCGCAAGGCGCTTTGCAAAAGCTGGAACAGAGCCCCGACTCTTTTCCTTTTTTACTTCCAGCGGACGCCGCCGCCGCGCTGGAAACTTGCGCTTTTCTCAATATGCCGTTGATATTGCTCGACGTCGACCGACCTTTCGAGCAGATCGTCGAGAATTTCGTCGGCGAATATTACGCCGCGCATACGCCGAACCCGTGCGTTTTGTGCAATCGTCGCGTTAAATTCGGCTTGCTTTGGGACGTCGCGCGCGAGTTGGGCGCCGAGCGTTTGGCGACCGGGCATTACGTCCAAAAAAGAAAAACGTCCGATTGGCTGGCGGAATTGAAAACGTCTCAGACGGCGCAAATTTACGAAGGAACGAATTTCGCCGATCCGCCCGAATGGTTGACGCGCGATCCCGACGCGCTTTTTCTGACGCGTTCCCCGTCGCGCAAGGATCAGACTTATTTCTTGTACGACGTCGATTCGCGCGTTTTGCCTTACGTCGAATTTGCGGTCGGCGCATTGGAAAAGGAGGATGCGCGACGAATCGCCGTCGAGAAAAATTTGCCCGTCGCGGCGCGCAAGGAGAGTCAGGAAGTCTGTTTCGTGCCCGACAAAGGCAAGTTGGAGTTCATTCGCGCCTATCGAGAAACGCGCCCGGAGCGTTGGGATTCTTGGGCGCAAGACACGAGCGGCGCTTTTTGCGACTTGGACGGCAAAGTTATAGGTCGGCACGGCGGATATGAAAAATACACCGTCGGACAGCGCAAAGGACTCGGCGTCGGATTTGGCGAGCGCATATTCGTGCAGAAAATCGATCCGGCTACGCGATCAGTCTATTTGGGACCTTACGAAAATCTAGCCGTCGATACGATTTCGTTCGTCGATTCGAATTGGAGCGTCGCGCCGCCCGTCGAAAAAGAATTTCGATGCGAAATTAAGGCGCGCTATCGAAACGAGCCTTGTATGGCGACCGTCTATTTGAATCGCGACGGTTCCGGCGTCGCCAAAGCGGACGTTCCAAGGTATGGAATTGCGCCCGGCCAGGCGCTCGTATGCTATTGGGGCGATCGGCTTCTTGGCGGGGGAAGGATCGTATAAAATCGGCGTAATCGTTCACGAAAGCGGGACGTTTGCGAGGTTTGAATTCGCCGTTTTTCACGGAACCTTTTTTTTAAACAAGCGTCGGCGCGATTTCAACGCGTGCCTTGTTCGGAATATTTCTTGAACGATTGCGGCGTCCTTTTTGTCCCTCCCTTGTTTTTTTTTATTTGCGCTTCATAATTAAGCGTCGCGCGCTACGTAGGCGCGCTGCGTCGCGTTTGACGTCTTGAGTCGTCGAAGAATCGATCGGGAAAGGCGAGGACTATGATCTATCCGTGGTTGGACGTTCCTTTTTTAACCGCGCCAATGCTTATTGCGGTCGTTGCGATCGCGCACGTGATCGTTTCGCATTACGCAGTCGGGGGAGGCGTCCTTCTTGCCGTTGAGAACGCTCGCGCGCTTCGGGACGGGGACGCGGAATATCGGAACTATTGGAAAAAGCACGCCAAGTTCTTTATTACGCTGACGGTCGTATACGGCGCGATCACGGGCGTCGGAATTTGGCTGACGATCGGAGTCGCGTCGCCTCTTGCGACGGAAACATTGATTCGTACGTTTGTCTTTGGCTGGGCGATCGAGTGGTGTTTTTTCCTTTTGGAGCTTGTTTCCGGGTTCGCTTTTCTTTACTTTTGGGATAAGTTTGGATCTCGCGCGAGCGTCTTTACGGGTATGGTCTACGCTTTTTCCGCGTGGATTTCTCTCGTTTTGATTACGGGCATCACCGCGTTTATGCTCAATTCCGCAGGATTGATCGACGATTGGGAGTCGACGGGCAGTTTTTGGAGCGCGTTTCTTAACGTTCAGTTCCTTCCGCAAACCGTCGCGCGAACCGGCTGCGCGTTGACGCTTAGTTCCGCTTACGTTTTGTTGCACGCTTCGATTTGCGAAAAGAATCTTGACGTTCGGGAAAAGGTCGCGCGCAAGATGCGAATTCCCGCTTTTCTCGGCGTGTTTCTTTTGGTCGTCGGAGTCGTCGGCTGGGCGTTTTTCTTGCCCGAATCGAGCCTTCAGACGCTT
>JAZUGM010000094.1:0-4640 GCA_045641205.1 Thermoguttaceae bacterium | reverse complement strand
ACAAGCGACGACCAAGGTTCCGTCGAGCGTTTCGGCGATCGTCGACGCGTGGCAAGAAGGGAAGGGCGCCTCCTTGAAGACAAACTCGCTCTTAACGCAAATCGGCGCTAAACTGTCGCTTATCCATAGTTCGTCGGTCGGCTCGACGCCTTGAGACGACGCGACGGATAGAAACAGAAGCGCCGTAAAGAATAATAAAACGCTATTTTTCACGTGAGAGTTCCTTATTAGCTCGAGCGTCTTGCGCGTCGTTTGGAGAGGCGACGGGATCGTTACTCGCCGTCGTTTTCTTCTTTTCAGATAAATTTGGCGGCGGTTTTATCGGTTCCGGCGCCGGTTCGGGGTAGTCTTCGCAATAGTAGGGAATAATCATCGTCGTTTCGTAAGCAATAAAGAAAAGAACAAGACCGCAGAATATTCGCGGTCTTGCTTACAAACGCTTTAAATTAAGCGTCGACTACTTGGCGTCGACCGGGAGTAACTGCGCGGCGTCGACAATAACGTGTCCGTTCGTGCCTTTGGCGAAAATTTCGACCGAGGCTTTTCCGTCTTTGCCGACTTCGAACGTAGCGACTGTAAGGAACAATTTGTCGATAGGCGGCTCGATTTTTTCGTTGATCGTCGTTTCAATGGAACCGACGGACGATTTGACGACAACGGGCACGTTCGTCGCGCGATTCGGGTTGATCGAATACGAAATGCGACACTCATATTTTCCGGGTTTCAGATCGACAAAATCGAAACGAACCGACTTGCCTTCTTTGTTCTTATTGTCGTCGTGAATATAGTTCGAATCGACAAATCGGGGCGAGACGTTTCCAACGATCCATTCGCCGTTGATCGTCGCCTTGGAATTGTCCATTACGTAGCCGGACAACTTGACCGACGGAACGGAAGGTCGATTTCCGTATTCCAAGACTTGTTCGTCGGCGCGCAGACGCGCTTCAAGCGTTTCGTAATCCAAATCTTGGGGCGCGACGTTCTTATCGAGCGCGAGACACGCGGCGGTCGCGGCGCTTTGCCCTAAGACCATAAAGACGGGCTCCATTCGAATCGAACCGAACGCAATGTGAGTGCAACTGACGCAGACGGGCACGAGTAAATTGTCGCATTCGTCTTTTTTCGGGAGAATCGCGCCGTAGTCGATCGGATAAGGCGCGCCCGGATTGACTTGAACGTCTCCTTCGTTGCGAACCGTCGCGCGTCCTTGATCGTCGATCGCGACGTAACGCTGAATATGGTGCGAATCCATATTATAGGAGCCCATGCCGATCGAGCGAGGCGTCTCTTCAAGATAGCGCAAATGGCGTTCGGAGACGACGAAATCGCTTCGCATACGTCGCGCTTCGCGAATATAGAGTTGAGGCGACCAATTTCCGTTGTCCGTAAACTCGTCTTTGGCAAGTCCCCACGCGAGATGTTCTTTACGAATATTTTCGGGCACGCGCGGGTGATGTTGCAAGGTCCACAAGAGTCCCTGTTGCCAATGGAGATGCTTGAGATAAATTTCGCGGCGCTTTTCGTAGCTTCCGTTCGGATACTCGTAATTTCCGCCGATGTAGTCGGTCGAGACGGCTTTATTATTATTTGAGTCCGTCTTATAGTTCGGCATAGGCGAGAAAGTCATAAAGATTTTCTGACCCGCTTCGATCGAACGGAAGAGAATTTCGTAGTCGAGTTCGTTATAACCTTCCGGCTTTTCGATCGGGACAAGATTGTCTTTGTCGTTTGTCAAGCACATACGCAAGCAATACGCTTGAATTTGATCGTCGGCGTCGCCGTATTCGCCGTTGATTTTTTCGTGAACCATCGGCAACAGACCGCTTTCCGGCTTGCCCTTTTCGACGTAAGGATCGACGAAGCCCTCGAATTGATGGTAGATAGCGCGCGGCGTTTCGATTCCGTTTAACGTTTCGCCAAACTCGTCGTTCGATTCGCGTCCCGTAACGAAGGAGACGCCCGAGGCCGCCATTAGATCGCCTTCGTAAGTCGCGTCGATAAACGTTTTGCCCGTGAAAGTTTTCCCGGAGAGCGTCGTAATCGAACGAATCGAAGCTCCTTCTTTGACGACGCCCTTTTCGCGATCTAGCAATTCCGACTTAAAGACGGGAATATCATATTCGGCGACGAAGCCCTCGAAGGTCTTTTCCGCGACGCTCGGCTCGAAAACCCACATCGTTTGCGAATCGTTGTCAATGCCGCGTCCGCCTTGACCGGGTATGCCGTTTTGTTTCGGCATCGGCTGGAACGTCCACGAGGATTCGTTTTGATAATAGAGCCAGAGTCGGTGATAGAATTCGCGCGAGAGTCCGCCGACGACCGCGCGATTGCCCGAATCGGTCGCGCCAAGACCGCCGCTAGACAGCCCGCCCAAATGTTTGTCGGGCGAAACGACGACGACCGTTTTGCCCATTTTTTTCACTTGAACCGCCGACGTGATCGCCGCGCACGTGCCGCCGTAAATTACGACGTCGTAGGAACCAGCGTCTTCGGCGTATGCGCCGGGCGCGAAGAGAGAAGTCAACGCGAGAAGAATCGACGTCGACAATGCGATTATTTTTTTCATAGGTCTCTTTCTATACGTAGGGAATAATCGTCGTCTTTCACGATAAAAACGAAAGGACAAGACCGCGTAAATTGCGGTCTCGCGCACGATCGATCGACGACGATTACTTGGCGTCGACCGGGAAAAGTTGAACGGCGTCGACTATGACGTGTCCGTTCGTTCCTTTGGCGAAAATTTCGACGGAGGCTTTTCCGTCTTCTCCGATTTCGATCAAGCCGACCGAAACAAACAAATTATTGATAGGCGGCTCAATTTTTTCATTGATAGTCGTTTCAATAGAACCAACGGACGATTTGACGACGACGGGAACGTTTGTCGCTCGATTTTGATGAGTCGAATAGGAGACGCGGCAGTCGTATTTTCCGGGCTTGACGTCGACAAAATCGAAACGAACCGACTTGCCTTCTTTGTCTTTATCGTCGTCGTGGATATAATTGAAATCGACAAAATACTGGGAAACGACGCCTACGATCCATTCGCCGTTGACGGTCGCTTTCGAATTGTCGATCACATAACCGCGCAACTTAGACGACGGAATCGAGGGATGATCGCCAAATTCCAAGACTTGTTCGTCGGCAAGTAGTCGCGCTTCAAGCGTTTCGTAATCCAAATCTTGGGGCGCGACGTTCTTGTCGAGCGCAAGACAGGCGGCCGTCGCGGCGCTTTGCCCTAAGATCATAAAGACGGGTTCCATTCGAATCGAGCCGAACGCGATGTGGGTGCAACTCACGCAGACGGGCACGAGCAAATTGTCGCATTCGTCTTTTTTCGGGAGAATCGCGCCGTAGTCGATCGGATAAGGCGCGCCCGGATTGACTTCGACGTCCCCTTCGTTGCGCACGGTCGCGCGTCCTTGGTCGTCGATCGCGACGTAGCGTTGAATATGGTGCGAATCCATATTATAGGAACCCATGCCGATCGATCTGGGCGTTTCTTCAAGATAGCGCAAATGGCGTTCGGAGACGACGAAATCGCTTCGCATACGTCGCGCTTCGCGAATGTAGAGCTGAGGCGACCAGTTCCCATTGTCCGTAAATTCGTCTTTAGCGAGTCCCCATTGGAGATGTTCTTCACGAATTTCTTTGGGCACGCGCGGGTGATAACGTAAGGTCCACAAGAGCCCTTGTTGCCAATCGCGGTGCTTGAGATAAATTTCGCGGCGTTTTTCATAGCTTCCGTTCGGATACTCGTAATTTCCGCCGATATAATCGGTCGAAACGGCCTTGCTGTTGTTGGAGTCCGTTTTGTAATTCGGCATTGCCGAGAAGAACATAAACTCTCTTTGACCCGCTTCGATCGAACGTAAAAGAAGTTCGTAATCGAGTTCGTTGTAATTTGCCGGTTTTTCGATCAGGACAAGGTTCTCTTTGGCGTTCGTCAAACACATTCGAATACAATACGCCTGAATCTGATCGTCGGCGTCGCCGTCTTTGCCGTTGATTTTTTCGTGAATCATCGGCAGAAGTCCGCTTTCCGGCTTGCCCTTCTCGACGTAAGGATCGACGAATCCCTCGTATTGATGATAGATCGCATAGGACGTTTGGATTCCGTTTAACGTTTCGTTAAATTCGGAATTCGCCTCGCGTCCCGTTACGAAGGAGACGTCGGCAGCCGCCATAAGATCGCCTTCGTAAGTCGCGTCGACAAACGTTTTGCCTGTGAACGTTTTGCCGGATAGCGTCGTAATCGAACGAATCGAGGCGCCTTCTTTAACGACGCCCTTTTCGCGGTCGAGCAGTTCCGACTTAAAGACGGGAATATCGTATTCGGCGACGAAGTCTTCAAAGACTTTTTCGGCGACGCTCGGTTCGAAAACCCACATCGTTTGCGAATCGTTGTCAATGCCGCGCCCGCCTTGACCGGGTATGCCGTTTTGTTTCGGCATCGGTTGGAACGTCCACGAAGACTCGTCTTGATAATGCGCCCAGATTCTGTGGTAAAATTCGCGCGAAAGTCCGCCGACGACCGCGCGATTGCCGGAGTCCGTCGCGCCAAGACCGCCGCTCGACAGTCCGCCCAAGTGTTTGTCGGGCGAGACGACGACGACCGTTTTGCCCATTTTTTTCACTTGAAC
>JAZUGM010000093.1:0-1505 GCA_045641205.1 Thermoguttaceae bacterium | reverse complement strand
AACGCGCCGCCCAACTTGCCTATTTCGCCGTGATGATGAAGGCGCGACAGTACGACAAGCGAATCTTTACGCGAGGCGTCAGACCGAACGTCTTCGTCGTCGCCGACGCAAACGATCTGGACGCCGGACTTTTTGATTATTTCGTCGGAGACGATCCTAGTTTGAAGCGCGAATGGAACAAACTTGTCGCTAAAATGGTCGACGCTAGAGGGTTCGGCTCCTTGATCGATACCGCCGACGTCGATTTTCGACCGATTAAAGCGCGACTTGAAGCGCTGAAAGAAGATTCAAACGGCGTGTACGCTTATCAAATCGAACAAACGCTCGAGTCCTTCGTACGAACGGCGGAAATGCTAGCGACGAAATTTGACGTCGTTTGTACTAATCCGCCGTATATGGGCGGCGGTAATATGAACGCCAAACTTTCCGATTATGTGAAGAAAAACTATCCCGATTACAAATCCGACTTGTTTTCCGCGTTTATTGTTCGGTGTTTACGATTTGCAAAAGAAGACGGTTATCTTGGTTTTCTGACGCCCTATGTTTGGATGTTTATTCAGACGTATGAAAAACTGCGCGATTATATTTATTCTTCAGCGACTATTGAAACGTTGATTCAATTTGAATACTCCGCTTTTGGAGAAGCGACGGTTCCAATTTGTACGTTCGCTTTAAGAAACGGCAACGTTGAAAAGAAGGGGCGTTATTTAAGATTAACGGATTTTCGCGGAGGAATGGAAGTTCAACGCCAAAAGGCACTCGAAGCGATTTCAGATCGTCGTTGCGGCTTTTATTACGAAGCTAATCAAGAGAATTTCTCCCAGATTCCCGGTTCGCCTGTAGCTTATTGGGTTAGCAAGAGGTTTGTTGATAATTTTAAATACAATAACATTGGTAAATTTTGTTTTTCTGATGGACAAACCAAAACTGGCGACAATGATAAGTATTTAAAGAAATTATGGGAAGTGGATTCTACAAAAATTGGAAAAAATTCGAGTTGGGCTTTCATAGCTAAGGGCGGCGCCTTCAGAAGGTGGTCTGGAAATATTGACACTATCATAGATTGGTCAGTTTCAGCGAGAAGTCATTATCGAAAAGACAAAGTTGCAAGAATAACGCCTGAATATCTTTGGTTTAGAAAGGGCGTTTGCTGGAACCATATTACTAGCGGGGAACTATTTGCCGCAAGAATATTAGACGATAATTCTTTATTTGAAACGGCGGCAAACGCCCTTTTTTTCGATGACGACGATTTGTTATTTTATGTAATTGGCTACTTGAATTCTAAAAGTAGCAAAATGGCAATAAACATTATAAACCCCACTTTAAATTCAAATGTCGGCGATATTACTTGCCAACCTTTAATTATTGACGAAACACAAAAACCACGTGTTCTCGAAATTGTCCAAGAAAACATCGCGCTATCGAAAGCGGATTGGGACAGCTTCGAAACGAGCTGGGATTTCCGCCGCCATCCGTTGATTAACGGAGAAAAGACGCTATTG
>JAZUGM010000092.1:0-8136 GCA_045641205.1 Thermoguttaceae bacterium | reverse complement strand
CAACGTTTGAACTCTTTTTTGAAATTCTTCAAGGGAGTCGGTCGTCATCAAAGCCGTCGACAGCTCTTTCATATAACCGTCGTTGAACGGCTTCAGAGCGTTTTTAATGAATTCGGGCGTCGCTTTCGGAAAACGTAAGCCAATCATATGAGCAAGTATTTCGCGTTTTCCCTCGCGTTTTCCCTCGCGCTTTCCCTTGCGTTCTCCATCGCGTTCGGCGGCTTCGCGTTCCTCGTCGCTCAACAACCAAGTTCTACGAATCATTTCGTCCATCTCCTCTCTTGCCATAATACTCACAAATTCGTCGCGCGTCGGCAAAGCGAAACTCTTTTTTGCGCACATTGTGCTGACGAAACTAAGCGCGTCGTCAAGAATAGCGGCGTCGTATTCGTCGGTCTGATCGTAAGCGCCTTTGAGGAGGCGCAACGACTCGCCCACGTCGCGTAGCCATTCCTCGCGAGTCGCGCTGGAATTGCTCGTCAACAATTCCGCTTTACGCAACAGATCGAAGAAAAACGCAAGCCAGTCTTCGTTTTGCAACGCTTCGTCGAACGTTTCCTGCGGAATTGCCTCGCCCGGTATCGGCGGCGTCACGTCAATTTTTTTGTGAACGAGGGAAATTAACAGGAATCGTAATTTGAAAATCCACTCTTGATCAAGCTCCCTCAAAGAGGTCGTAAACAGATCGGGCAAGTTGCGAACTTCGTTCCACTGTTGCGCGCCGGTATAGAACAAAACGACAAAAGGCCAAACGATCTTTCCGTCCGGCGTTTTGAAGCGTTCCGGGTAGCGCTTCGCAAAATCGAGCGTCGCGACCAAACTCGTCAACATTTGTTGCGCGACGTTTCCGTCGGGCGTCGACTTATGTTCCATTAGCACGATTATCGGAAAAAAGCAGTTTCTGCCGTCTTTGTAGGGAATCGTAAAGAGCAAGTCGCATATGCGCGAGACGTTGTTTCCGAACACAAAAACGGTCGGCTCCGATTTCGCGCGCTTGAAATCGAGCTGTTCGGCAAGTTTGGGCGAAATGCGACGCACGCACGTCTTTAAAAATTGCGCCGTAATTTTCCCTCGTTTGCCGAGAACCGTCGCGACGTGATTGTTAAAAACTTGCGAAAGCATAATTCGAAGCGGAACGCGCCGCGAGTTCGTCAGGTTCTCGTACTGGTCGCAAACGCGCTCGATCGACCGGCAGAAATCGTCGAACGTTTTTTCGGACGACGCTTTAGCCAACGCGTCGTCAAGCGTCTTCGCGTCCAAAATCGAGTTCAACGGCGCAAGCGCTTCCGCGTCGACCGAATAATCGCGAAATCGAACGCGCAAAATTTGGTCGAGCGCAATCAAGCGTTTTTGCGCTTCTTGCGGTTCCAACATTTCGACCTGTTCGAACAGATCGGACGTTTGCAAAGGTTCCAAAGGGGAGTCGGAGTCCATCGTTTGATTCGCTCTCAAAAATAATCAAAAATAACCGAACGCCCAAAAGGCGCCTTTATCGTTTAGCCTCTCGCGCGAGTTTGTCGAGATACTCGATAGTAAAACGCGTCTCGACGATCGAATGTTTGCAGTCGTCGTCTCGATATTTCACGTAAGTCAACGCGAGAACGGTTCCGTCTTTCATTGCGGCGACGCCCGGATATCCGCAGTCGCCGACCCAAGGCTTCGCGTAAGAATGAAGGAGTTTAACGCGGTAATCGCCAGGTCGACCGTTTTTCACGTCGTCGTAAGTTCCAACCCAGCCGAGAAAATGCCCTTTCGTCGGACTGTCGACGGCTTGGTCGCGAAACGCGATAAAGAGACGATCGGCGCCAACGTAACAGCCGATATGACGATCGCCCGTCAATTCCCAGCTCGCGTCTTGGGGAGTCGACCAGCTTTCCCCGGCGTCGGCGCTAAAAACAACCATACTCCGCCCCTTGTGCGTGTTTTCACGCAACAAACAACAGATTTCGTCCTTTTCGGGCGACCAAAACGCGAAGGGCTCGCATAAGTCTTTTCCTTCGACGTCCGCGATCGTTCGAGGCGTAGACCACGTGAAGCCCGCGTCCTTCGTCTCAGAAACGGCGACTTCCAAGCGCCCGGCGGTTGGCGGCTCTTTGTTCAACAAAGTTCCGTCGGCGGCGCGTCGACGATGATAGAAGCCGATATATTCTCCGTCTTGAACGCCGGGATGCTTGGGTACGATCGAACTAAAAGCCATCACGTTGGCAAATCCCAAGGGTTCCTTTTCCTCCCAACTTTCGCCGCCGTCGCCGCTAACGATGCGCGCAATATAAGGCTGAGACGTGAAAACCCAATGCCAAACCTTGCCTTCTTTGTCGACAAGTCGATAAACGCTCGGGCAATTAATATGCTTTTTATATCCTTCGGGCGCGTTTTGATCGATTCTCTTCCAAGTCTTTCCCGCGTCGACGCTTCTAGCGATAGGGCCAGCCGCTCCGCCGTGTTCCACGCACCAAACCAACAACAGCGAGTCGTCGGGATTTTGCGCCAGATACGGATGCCCTTGATAAACGTCGGGCGTTCCTGCGGCAATAACGATCTGTCTCGACGCGTCTTGCGAAATATCGAGGAGCGGGACGGCGCTTTGCGCATTTGCGCGAGTGGTCGCGCATACGCAACACAACGCAAGAACAATTACAAGGGAGCGATTCATTTTACGTTTCCTTTGTCAAGTTTATTTCTGTCTCTTCTGATATTCGCGACTTGCCAAACGCAACGTTTCGCGTTCGTCTTGCGTCAAACTAGTCTCGCCGGTCTGGTGAATCTTGCGAAGAATACGATCGACTTCCTCTTCCAATTTGTCAAAACTCTTGCCGTCGGTCGTAAAACGAAAACCGAAACTCGTCTTCACGCTTTTCTTCGACTTTTCGTCAAAGTCGTAGTCGTCGTTGATTACGGAAAAAGAACGCTCTTCCCTTGTTTTGCTTCCTTCGCCCTTGTCCGAAAAAAACGAGACAAAACGAATCTTCGAAACGAAATAAAGGAAAGCGAAAACCGCGCCCGCCAAATGTATATCGTGCGCCACGTTGTCGAAACTATGCCGCGCGCCAAACGCGTCGTAGACGACGTACAATACGCCCGCCAACCAAGCCGGAAGCGGAATAATGCCGTAAAGAAGAATTTGAGTCTTGGGAAAATTCATCGCGAATAAAATGACGACGGCGGTTACTCCGCCCGAGGCGCCAAGCGCCCCGGCGTTCGCCCCGACGTTCAGCACGTTCCAAACGATTCCGCCAAAAATTATCGACAGAACGTAAAAGAGCGAAAATTCCAATTTGCCGTAGAGGCGTTCAAGATGCGGTCCAAAGAAAAACAAAACGAGCATATTGCAAAGAATGTGCATAAAGCCCGTCGGATCGTGCGCAAAACCGTAAGTCAGACAACGATACCACTGCAACGGATTAGAGACGGCGGCGCCGCTTAGAGCCATTCGACGAAAAAGCGCTCCGCCGGACGCTTGGTCTAAAAGGTAGAGTCCGACGTTCAGAAGGATAATAATAGCCACGCCCGACAAGCCGCTTCCAAAACGTCGACCGTTTCGCGGGGGCTCCTCGCGGTAATAATCTCTATCGTAAATGCTCATTCTATTCCTGCAATATTGCGCGCTCAACAGCGCGAAAAACCGATAACGCGTTAAACGCAAACCAAACGCCCGATGCGTTCGAACGCTTCGGCGTCTCTTGGATATTCTGACTTATCTTAAAAAGAACGTCGTCAAAGTTAGGGCTCTTTCCCTTTGCCGACGGTGCAAAACGGACGCGCCGCCGCCAATTTTTTAGGTCCGATCCCCTTAACTTCAAGAAGTTCGTCGACCTCCGAAAACGCACCGACGCTCTCGCGACGCTCGACAATGCGTCCGGCAAGCTCTTCGCCGACGCCGGGCAACGTGGTAAGCTCCGCCTTCGACGCGGAATTCAAATCGACGAGCAAAACCAATTTCGCGGACGACGCGCTCGAATTTGCTTCTTTGCTCTTTTCTGATTCCAACGAAGAAATCAAGGAAAGCGCCGCGTCTTGTTCGTCCTCCGAAACGTTCGTATGCGCCGAATCCTCCTCGATCGAAACCGAACTCGGAAATTTCGCGGCGCTTCGAATCTGAACCGTCCAAAGCAAGAACAAAGCGCAACAAAAAAACGCAAACGCCCGATCGACGCGCGACGCCTGTATTCGCGGGTCAAAATTCCCGTCGTTCGATTCCTTTTCCGTTTCTCTTTCCACCACGCCCCTACGCAATTTCAATCTAATTCGACGCTACGCGTTCAGTTCCAAACGGCGTTCTTCTTCGAGGAACGCGCGAATCTCCTCGATCGAAACGTCGTCGGTCAAGACGGAACGCCCTAGTCCGATCGGCAAAACGAAACGCAACTTGCCAAATTCAGTTTTCTTGTCGCTTGTCATAATCTTAACGAGTCGGTCGAGCGTAAAATCTTCCGAATCGCCGATTTCTCTTCCAATATCCCTAATCGAGACGGGCAATCCCAAACGAATCGACAACCTCCTCTGGCGTTCGATCCATTCGTCGTCGATCGCTTCAAACGTCGCGTTTCCTCGCGCGCGCAAACGCGACGCCAACTTAGCCGCCCAAATCGAACCGATATTCACGCAGACGCCGTGCGGAGCCCCGCCGAACCCTAAGGCGGATTCAAGCGCGTGCCCAAACGTATGCCCGTAGTTGAGCAACGCGCGAAGACCGCCGGAATCTCGCTCGTCTTCGACCACAATGCGCGCTTTAATCGCGCAACAACGCGCAATAATCTCTTCCAAAGCGTCGGGGTCGCGCGCGTTGATTTTGTCGACGTTCCTTTCGAGCGTCTCGAACAATTCAGCGTCCAAAGACGCGCCGTATTTGACGATTTCGCCCAAGCCGGCGCGATATTGCCGATCGTCCAGCGTTCTCAAAACGAGCGGGTCGATCAGCACAAACTGCGGCTGATAAAACGCCCCGACCATATTTTTGCCGCCCGGAAGATCGATCGCCGTCTTGCCGCCGACCGAACTGTCGACTTGCGCCAACAAAGACGTGGGAATTTGCACGTAACGAATTCCGCGCATATAAGTCGACGCGACAAATCCGGAAAGATCGCCGACGACTCCGCCGCCCAATGCGACCACGACCGCGCGACGATCGAGCCCCGACTCCAAAAAACCCTCCCAAAGAGAATAGGCGTAATCGATCGTCTTGCTCTTCTCGCCCGGCGGAATAACGTAGACGTCGATGTCAAGTCCGCGCTCGGTGATCGCGTCGCATATTTGCGCACGGTAATGGCGCTCGACGTTTCCGTCTACGGTCAAAGCGATTCGCGATACGTCGCCAAGAGAAGCAAGTTTGACGCCGACGCGATCAAGGGCGCCACGACCTATTTCAATCTCGTAATCGCGCCCGCCCTCTAAGTCCACCGAAATTGAAACCATTTTTCTCCGCCTAAAAATTTCAAAGGTAACGTCTTATATTTCGACGCGTTCGTCCGCAAACTGCGATCTCGCGTCAAGCCCGCGCTTGTCGTCGACCCCGAGCTTCGCTTATTTTAACATACGAGACGACCATAGCAAAGACTTTTTCATAAAAAACAAAAAAAGGCGCGTCGAATCTCGACATAATCATTATTTTCTTGATTTTCAGCCGCGCGACGTGTTAATTTCGTAAACCGCGCGTCTTCTCAAGACGAATTCCGACCTTTTGACTCGACAAAACATACCCCAAGGACTCCGAAGTCTGAAAAGAGGACGCGACAAAGGATCGCCCTACGTAAACGGGGGCTTGTAAAAGCCTTTTTGAAGCGATATAATGAAGGCGCCGAAGGGGAGTCGGCGGTCGATCCGAGAACTTGTAATTTGTACAAGTTTGTCTTTGCGCCGTTTTAGCGCCAAGCAAGTTGTTTTTGCGCCGAAGTTTTGTCGAACAAACTCCTTGATTTTCACGTTGGGGAAAATTAGAAAAACGTAAAGAAGTGGGGAAAATGATAGGTTACGTTTCCGGCATTATAACAATTTGTACGGCTTTACTCGCCGTTTGTAAACTTCTACAAGAAAAATACGGCTCCGTTTTCAAAAGGCGCCAAATTTGGAAGGGCAATCAGGGAATAGTCGAGGCTTTTTACGGCGATTTGTTGAAAATCGCGTTCTCGTCCCGCCTGAAAAAAAAGAATCTCAAAATTGTCGTAATTCCAGTAGACACAAAATTTACGATGGAATTTATTGAACCGGGAACTCCGGGGTTCGTCGTTCATCCCAATTCCATTCACGGCAAATGGCTTATAAGAATGCGGTCGATTTACGGCAAGAAAACTTTTGAGGAACTATTTGACCTTCGTCTGAAAAAATGTTTGACCGACGACGACGTTCAAAAAAACGAAAATGGAACGTCCCTTAATCGATATAAAATCGGTTCTATTTTGCCGTGGCTAGACGAAATAGACTCCACGCAGTTCCTTTTGGTCGCAGTCGGCGACTACGACGACGCCAATCAGCCGCTAACGACCTCGGACGACATAAAAAAATGTTTGGAATCGATTCTCGGCTTCTATCGCCAAAGGAAAACGGAAGACGTGTATTTGCCTTTGATCGGCGCGGGTATGACGCGCGTCAAATCTCCGCAAGAAGCCTGCGATCTCTTCGTGAGTTTCTTTGAGCAAGACGAGAACAGCAAGGATATTTTTTCACGTTTCGTGATCGTCGTTTATCACAAACTCAAACACAAAGTCGCGTTTTTTAAAAAATAGCGAGCTTGACGATTCCCCGAACGTCCCTTTCGGTCGTTCCCAATTCCTTTTTTGCGCGGTTTGCTTTTGTCGGTTTTGCGTTTTTTCGCAACTGTTTACGAAGAGCCGCCCAATCAAACGCCAAGGACGGCGCCTTGTTCCCCTAGTCCTTCTAACGCAAAAGGCGCGACGGCGCCCTGTTTTATGCCAAAGGTCGACGCTATGAATCTTGAAACCTATTCCGAACGCGCGCAAGAAAACATTCGCAACCGCGTCTTCCGCGTCTTTCTTTCTTCCACGTTCAACGATATGCAAAGGGAGCGCGATCGGCTCGTTCAAGTCGTCTTCCCGCGTATCCGCAGATTATGCAAGGAACGCGACGTCGAGTTCGTGCCGATCGACCTGCGGTGGGGAGTCACCGCCGAGCAAGGAAAACAAGGCAAGACCTTAGGCGTTTGCTTGCGTGAAGTGGAACGTTCGCGCCCCTTCTTTTTCGGATTCGTGGGCGAACGCTACGGCTGGAAGCCCAAGAAAGAAGAAATTGCCCCTTCCGTCTTCAAAGACTTTGACTTCTTGGAAGAAAACGTCAAGAACGGTCTGAGCATATGCGAAATCGGGTTCCAATTCGGCGCCCTGAACGAGCCGACGACGACAAACGCTAGATTCTGGCTTCGTTCCGACAAAATGGATACGCCGCCCGACCATCAAGAAAAAGACAAAGACTCCGTCGAAAAGCTGAAATCGTTCAAAAAGAAACTGCGCGATCAAAACCAATATCCCGTCGACGACTACAATTCCCCGGAAGATTTGGGAACGCAAGTCGAAGCCGTCTTGAAAGAACTGCTCGACAAGTATTTCCCCGCGACGGCAAAGCGCTCTTGGCTTCAAAAGCAAGACGACGAACAAGCCGCCTTCGAACGCTATCGCAAAAGACTGTACGTCGCCAGTCAAAACGACTACGACGCGTTGAGCGCCTTTGTCAAATCGAACGACCAAACGTTAGCGGTCGTCGGCGCCTCCGGGCTGGGCAAGTCCGCGCTCTTGGCGAACTGGAAAGACGTTTGCGCTAAAAAATTTCCCGACGTGAAGATCGTCGCGCATTACGTCTCCGCAAGTGAAAACTCCGACTTGCCCGCCAATATTTTGCGTCGTCTGACGGAATCGCTCGATCCGAACGTCGCGGCGGAAAAGGAGCCTTCGCTCGATTTGAAATTCGAACAAAAGACGCTCGACGACTTTTCCAACGCATTCGCCGGGAGGATCGCGCAGTATCTGGCGGACAATCCCGAAAAACGCCTCCTTTTCATTATCGACGGGCACAACCAACTTTCGGAAACGGACGACGCCAAGGAACTTCGCTGGTTGCCCCGACTGCCGGAACGCGCGCAATATCTCTTGTCGACGGTCAAAGCCGATCATACGTTCAAAGCGATCGAAC
>JAZUGM010000091.1:0-12807 GCA_045641205.1 Thermoguttaceae bacterium | reverse complement strand
TGATCATACGCTTTTTTTAACGTCATTTTTGGGGCGTTGGGGACGAGCTTGGCGACTTCGTTGACCGTCGCAAGGGGGAATCCGAGCGCGCGCCCGCAGTCTCGAATCGCAAGTTTTGCCGCCATCGTGCCGAAAACGCCAAGTTGCGAGACTTTTTCTTCGCCGTAACGACGCTTGACGTATTCGATAACTTCGCCGCGTTTCGACTGTTCAAAGTCAATGTCGATATCAGGCGCTTCGATTCGGTTCTCGTCGAGGAAACGTTCGAAGAGCAAGTCGAATTCAAGAGGACAGACGTGCGACAAATTCAACGCGTAACATACGAGCGCGCCGACGCCGCTTCCTCTTGCCGTTCGGTGAATGCCGCGCGCTTCCGCCTCGCGTACAAAATCCCAAACGATAAGGAAGTAATTGGCAAATCCCAATTTTTTAATGACGCCTAACTCGCGTTCGAGACGCGCCGTAACTTCGTCGGTCAACTTGCCGTCCACCATTCGCTTCGGATTGTTGGCATAGCGTCGTTTTAAGCCTTCCAAACAGAGTTGGCGCAGATAATCGTCTGACGAAAGGTTGTCCGGCGGAACAAATATCGGGAAATATCGCTTGCCAAGCACAAGATCGAGATTGCAACGGTCGGCAATTTCGAGCGAACGCCATACCGCGTCGGGATCGCGCGGCATAGCGTCGAGCATTTCTTGCCCGCTCTTGAGGTAAAACTGATCCGAATCCATTTTCATTCGATTAGGATCGGTGCGCAATTTGCCCGTGTTGATACACAGAACTAAATCTTGGACGTCGTGGTCTTCGTGCAGGACGTAATGGACGTCGTTTGTGGCGACGGTTGGAATATCAAGCTCTTTAGCGAGTTTTAGCTCGCCAAGCAACGCCGTTTTTTGTTCGGGCAAGCCGTGATCTTGCAATTCAACATAGTAACGATCGCCAAAAACGCTCTTGTACCACAACGCGATGTTGCGCGCTTTTTCGTAAGACTCGGCGCTTCCTTGCCCATTGGCTAGAGTTCGCGCGACTTCGCCTGAAAGACAGCCGCTTAAGCAGATCACGCCCTCGTTGTATTTCTCGAGTAAATCGTGATCGATACGCGGCTTATAGTAAAATCCTTCCGTGAACGCCAAGGACGAGAGCTTCAGCAGGTTCTGATACCCCTGATTGTTCATTGCGAGCAACGTAAGGTGAAAGAACTTGGTTCCCGTCTTTTCAAATCGCTTGCCGGGCGCGACGTAAGCCTCGTAACCAAGAATCGGCTTAATACCGGCGTCGAGCGCTTTTTGATAGAATTCGAGCGCGCCGTACATATTCCCGTGGTCGGTAATCGCCAAGGCGGGCATTTCTAATTCTTTCGCGCGTTGAATCAACGATTCCAGTTTCCCAACGCCGTCGAGCAAAGAATAGTGCGAGTGCGTGTGAAGATGAACAAACGGAATCGCGCCCGACGCCGTCGGTTCTTTAGGCGTCGCGCGCGGTTTATCCGCGTCTTCCGCGTTCTCTTGCGTCGCTTCTACTTGGCTTTGCGGCGCCGACTCGTCGCTTGTTTCTTCCGTTTCCAAATCGTCGTCCGATTCGTCTTCTTCCAACAAATCGTCGACGTATTCGTCTAAATTTTCGTCGCTCATTATTGTTCGCTTCGTTTTACGTTCAAAGGTAGAACGCTCGACGTAGGAAAGAGTC
Organism: Thermoguttaceae bacterium; assembly: GCA_045641205.1. Lineage (GTDB taxonomy): Bacteria > Planctomycetota > Planctomycetia > Pirellulales > Thermoguttaceae > RUG369. The sequence continues at coordinate 11,121 of JAZUGM010000091.1, read as the reverse complement.
GGACGTTCTAAATTTGTCAAATCCGATTCCAATTATAACCGAAAGAAGGACGAAACTCAATCGTCGAAAAAAAAACTCGTTGATTTTCTGAACGAGCGAAACACGCTTGACCGTATGGTCGTGTGCTGACGCCAAAAGACAAAGATTGTTTCAATCGTTGTAATCGTAAAATTTTACGTTATGATTTCGAAATCTTCAAAAAATTATAAAAAAGAAAAAAATTTTCTTGCGATTATGTTGAAGCCGATTAAAATTGACGGTAGGTGCGTCTTGCCCTCTTGACTCGCTATATAGCGGCGTTTCGAGACAAGACGTCGCTTTTGGGGATTGTAGCAAAGATAATAAACAAACGTATAAACGCGTTCGTTACGACTTTGTTTTGTTAAGTATAGCGATTTTTTCGGTCGTTCCGACGACAGACTTTCCTTTTAAGGATTGTTTTCTTAAGCGGTCGATATAATCGGTTGAAAGAACGCCTTGTTCCGAGTATAACTTAAGGTTGACTATCGGGCGAGGCGTTCGGTTTGGCATTGTCGCAACGCTACGCGAGCGATTGCGAACGCGTCTTGATTTTGCGTCTTGATTTCGACGTCTTGATTTTGGCGGGGCGTTAAACAGACGACGTTAGAATACGAGGCGCGCGTCGAGCGACGACGTAACGCAGATAATTGGACGAGACGAAAGCGGAAGCGCGACGGCGCGCGAACGGTTTCGTGACGACGCCTTTTTTCGGCTTCCAATTCAATCGGTTCAATAGATTTTCGGAGAAGAGGATCATAAGTATGAGAAAGCGCCTTTTCAAGATATTGCCCGTTGCGGCGATCGCGCTGACGTCGATCGTCGGCGTCTCGGCGATTCCGGGGGCGGAATCTGAAGTTCCAATGGAGACGTATCAATTAAACGACGGGACGAACTGCTTCTTGGTTCCGCTCCAAGCCGACTCGGTCGATTCGACTTCAGAATATGTCGACGTCGCAGCCCTGATCGACTTCTCCGCCGCGCAATTGTCGTCCGACGTTCGTAAAGCCGCGCAAGAGTCGGTCGACGCGCTCGTCGCGAATTTGCCGAAAAACGCGCGAGTCCAATTATTTGCCGTTTCAAATGAAACGGAACCGTTGACGGACGGTTACGTCGCCGTTGGTTCTCCCGAGTTGAAAGAGGCTGTTTCGTCTTTAAAGACTCGCGACGCGCTTGGCGCCGCCGACTTGGAGCGTTCCTTCTCCGTCGCGCTGAATTCGTTTGATTTCAATGAAAACGCCGATCGTTCGATCGTCTTTATCGGACGCGGCATTAGTACCGGCGCCGCGTTTAACGAGGAAGTCTTTGGCGAAACGGTCGAGAAATTGATCGACGCTCGCGTTCCCGTTAATTCTTTTGGAGTCGGGGCGTCCGTCAATACGAAGACGCTTGGCGCGCTTGCGAATCGCACGGGCGGCGTCGTGGTTGAGGAGGGAACGAGCGCCAAAGAAGCGGGACAAAAGCTGGCTCTTGCTACGACCGCGACCGTTTTCTATCCTGAAGAAGGCTCCGTAACCATTCCGAACGCCGACGTTTATCCGAATCCTCTTCCTCCGATTCGTAGCGACCGCGAGACGTATTTGTTCGGTTCGACCGTCGAACCTCTCGAAGACGTGGTTCTTACGGTTCCCGCAGTCTTAATGGACGGACGCGAAGCCGAAATCGAATGGAACGTCGTACCCGAGCCTTCGAATAAGAGTAATCAGTACCTTTATCGTATGGTTCAAGAAGCCGCTGCCGACGGAGGCGCCACTTTTGCCGCCGCCGGACGCGAAATTCTCACGGACAGCCAAATCGCTATTAACGACGTTTCCGATCAAGCGCTTGAATTAGCCGAACAAGCCGCCGAATCCGGCGATTCTGACGCCGCTCAACGTCTTTCTAGCCTTGTCGAGGGCGTTTACGCCGCGCAAGCCGACGAAGACGATCCTTTCGGCGAAGAGGATGCGGAAGAAGATGAGGATGCGGAAGAAGATGAGGATGCGAAAGAAGAGACGACCGAGGTGATTGCCGAAGTAGCCGACGATGCTACCGACGATGTTACCGACGACGAAGATCCTTTTGGCGAAGACGAAGTTGCCGAAAGCGCCGCGACTGTTGCGGAAGAGCCTGTGGTTGTTGAAACAAAAGCCGCCGAAGAACCCGTCGCTGAAGAACCCGTCGTCGAAGAACCCGTCGTCGAAAAATCCGTCGCCGAGGTTAAGAAGGTCGAAGAACCGATCGCCGCTAAGTCCGACGCCGCTAAGTCCGACGTAGCTAAGCCTGTCGTCGTTCAGCCTGCTCCCGTCGACGACGACCCGATTTGGGATCGCGCGAAAGAAAAGCTCCAATCTGCGGATCAAGCGAATCTGATTCAAGCGTCGGAATCGAACGTCAAAGTGTTGACGCAACAAGAAAGAACGCACGTCGCCGTCGTTATTGCGAACGCGCGTAAAGATGCAAAAACGGATCCGGACGGCGCTATTCAAGACGTCAAGTTGACGATCAACGCCGTCAAAAATAACCCCGTTCTTTCCGCCGCCGATCGCGCCGTTCTGTTGCACGATTTGAGCGCTTGCGGTCAATATATCTCTCAAGAACGCGAAGCGAAAGCGTTGCGCGAATATACCGCGCAAAAGAATCAAGCGATCGTCGACAGCGCGATCAAGGCTCAAAAAGCCTATCAAGCGAATCAGACGAAGGTCGTCGAGATTATGAAACGCTTCAATTCGTTGATTGAAGAGAGTAAGTTCGTCTTAGCGTTTGAAGCGGCCGAGGAAGCCGCGAAGATTTCCGACGACGGCGCGCTTCCGACTCAAGCTGGAAATATTGCTTTACTTCGCAACGCCTACGAGGAAAATCAAGAGTTGCGTATTAAGCGCCGTTATCGTTTGCTTGACGTCTTGATGTCCGTTGAGCGCGCGCATGTTCCGGTTTCCGACGAACCGCCTATTACCTATCCCGATCCCGAAGTTTGGCTTAACCTGACGAAAGTTCGTCAAGAGAAGTATAAGACGACGAATCTTCAAGGTTCGGAAGAGGAACAACGAATTGCGAAAGCTCTTGACGTTAAAGTCGACGTTTTAGGCGGCGAAGGTTCCGATTTAACTCTTGCCGACTGGATTGAGTCTATTAAGAGTACTCTTCGCGCGAAGGGACAAGATATTAACGTCGTCTTCGATACGACTAATATGGAAGAAGCGGCAGGACCGCCGTCCTCTTTGAATATCAACGAGAACCTTTCGCAAATTACATTGCGCAAAGCGCTTAAGCTCGTTCTTCGTCCGCACGAACTTGATTTCTGCATTCTTGACGACTGCTTGTATATTACAACGCAAGACGAAATCAAGAATAATCCCGACATTTCCACCAGTCTCCAGCTGTATCCTGTCGGCGACCTCATTATGCAACCGAACCAGATGGGCGCTCAAGGCGGCGGTATGATGATGGGCGGCATGGGCGGCATGGGCGGCGGCATGGGCGGCGGCATGGGCGGCATGGGCGGTATGGGCGGCGGTATGGGCGGCATGGGCGGCATGGGCGGCATGGGCGGCGGCATGGGCGGCGGTATGTGGAACGTCCCCGGCGTCAACAAAGCCAGACCCGAAAAAGGCGCCGCTAACGACGCTATTTTGAAGAACTTCCTCGAAGAGAACACGCCCGTCGCTCCTGATACGGGACTCTTCGCGGTTCCTTCGAAGTCCTCGAAAGCCGTTAAGTCCGAAAGTTCGAAGTCCGTTCAAGCGCCCAAAGGCACGTTGGCGCAGGCGCCCGTCGACCTAAACGACAAATGGGACTCCTATATTGTTAGCAAAGCTCCTAAAGCGTTGAAAGACGGCGCGTCTGAAGAGGAAGCCGCCGCGTATGAAAAAGCGCGTGAAGAATTTGCCGAGAGTCTTACGGTCGAAGTCGCTAAATTAATGAAAGACCAGCCGGAGTCTGCCGCCGCGTTAATTCGTTCCGCTTTGCGTAACGATTGCGCCGCGCCGTGGATGTACGAAGCGCTTGCCGCCGCGTTGATTAAATCCAACGCGCCGCAAAAGGAAGTTGAAAAAGCGATTTTGTCAGTCGCCGATTTCAACGCCGATCCCCTCGTTTTGATGGGACTGGCCGCTTATTTGGAAAAAGTCGGTTCGCAAGAACGCGCTTTGAAGGTTTATCGCGACGTTTCGAAAGTCTATCCGACTCGCCCCGAGCCTTATGTTCGCGGTTTGGCTTTGGCGAAAGAGTTGAACGACGAAGAAGCTCTTAAATGGGTCGCGCTTGGAATCGCTTCCGTTGTTTGGGAAGGAAAATTAATCGAAGACGTTCAAAACGAGGGCGAAGAAATCGCGCTTGATTTGATCGAAAAAATGAAGAACGAAGGTCGCGATTCCGAAGCGGCGGATTTCGAAGCGAAATTGGCTGAAGCGCGCGTTCGCGACGTCGTTGTCGAAATCTCTTGGAGCGGCGACGCCGAGCTTGATCTTGCCGTTCAAGAGCCGACCAGCGCCGTTTGTTGGTTTGCGCAAAAGCGAACCGCCGCCGGCGGCGTCCTTACCGAGCCGACAGTCGATCTTCGAAAGTCTTACGATGCGAATCGTTCGGGCGTTCGTTCGCGAGTTTACACTTGTCCGATGGGCTTTTCCGGCGATTATAATTTCCTCGTTTCGAAGTCTTGGGGAACCGTCGCTCAGGATAAAGTCTCCGTTAAGATTATGTCGAACGTTGGAACCGATAAAGAACGTTCCACGACTCAGGTCTTCGAACTGAAAGACGACGAAGCTTCTTTCAAAGTTCAGTTGGCTGAAGGTCGCCGTAGCGAAGAGGTTAAAGAAGAACTTCTGACTGCTCACGATCTGTTGAATCAGATGCAGATTCGTTCTTCGAGGGAATTGAGTCAGCGCGCTTCCGCGTTCCAAAGTCGCAAGGCGCGCAACGAAGCGCGTGTTGCCGGAACCGTGCAAAGCAAAGCGGAAGAATATTCTTCTTCTTATAAAGCGGAGGAAACGAAAGCGGAAGAGAACGACGTTCCTCAGATTGCCTATATGACTCCTGATCCCGGTCACTATGCGGAAATCAGTTATTTGAGCCTCGGAGCCGGTTTTACGACTTCCGCAGGCGTTTCGGGCGATCGTCGTTACGTCTTAGTCGCTCCGATGCCGATGTTCAGTCAGTTGTTGTATATGTTTACCTACAACACTTCGTCTGGTTACACCTCCGGTAATTCGAACGGCAACGGCGGTTACGGCAACAATAACGGCAACGGCGGTTACGGCAATAACAACAGTAACGGCGGTTACGGTAACAATAACAATAACAACCGCGGCGGCGGTAACTACGGCGGCAACAACGGCGGTTACGGCAACAACAGCAGTTGGTGATCGGAAGATCGGTTCGTTTCGTTGTTAAAACGTTTCGTTGTTGAAAAAGGCGTCGTTGGATAGCGACAAAGGGAACGCGAGTTTGACTTGCGTTCCCTTTTTTCGTTTGTAGTTTCCATATTATTCCCGTTCGAACGGACGCAGGGTCTTGACGTGTGAACTCAATCAAAGTAAAATTACGAGACTCGACTTGACAAATTGCCTCCAAACGAAAAGATTGGCGTCGTTCATCATCAAAAGGTCGGCGACTAGAAAGGAACAACTAATGGCGTTAGCGCTTCTCACCGGCGGAGCCGGTTACATCGGTTCGCATACCGCGCTTGAATTTCTCGAAGCAGGGGTCGACGTCGCCGTCGTCGATAATTTTTATAATAGTTCGCCCAAATCGCTTGAACGCGTCGAACGCCTGACGGGAAAAAAGATCGCTTTTTACGAAGCGGATTGTTGCGATAAAAACGCAATGCGCAAAATATTTGCGGAAAACAAGTTTGACGCCGTCGTTCATTTTGCGGGTTACAAGGCGGTCGGCGAATCAGTCGCCAAGCCGTTGGAATATTATCGCAACAACATTAATTCCGCGTTGGTCGTTGCGGAATTAATGAAAGAACACGGAGTTCCAAAGTTAGTTTTTAGTTCGTCGGCAACCGTCTATGGAACGTCGCAGAACGTTCCCCTTAAAGAAACCGAGCCGGTCGGTTGCACCAACCCCTATGGGTGGACGAAATTGATGATTGAACAGATTCTGACGGATTTCGCCAAGGCCGACGATTCCGTTTCCGTTACTTTGTTGCGTTATTTCAATCCAGTCGGCGCGCATCCGAGCGGAGATATTGGCGAAGACCCCAATGGAATTCCCAATAACTTGGCTCCTTTTGTCTGTCAAGTGGCGGTTGGTAGACGTCCCAAACTGAACGTGTTCGGCGCCGATTATCCGACGCCCGACGGCACCGGCGTTCGCGACTATATTCACGTGGTCGACTTAGCCAAGGGACACGTCGCCGCTTACCTCAAGGCTCGACAAGGAGTTCAAATATATAATTTGGGGACGGGACGCGGATACAGCGTTCTTGATCTCGTCAAAACGTTCGAACGCGTTAACGGCGTGAAAATTCCTTACGAAATCGTCGCGCGTCGACCCGGCGACGTCGCTACCTGCTATGCCGACCCAGCGCGCGCCAATACGGAGCTAGGCTGGTTCGCTAAATTGGGACTTGACGAAATGTGTAGAGACGCGTATAATTGGCAGGTCAAGAACCCGAACGGATACCGCGATTAGCCTTCGCGTCGAAACGTTCTTGGCGTTTCAAGTTCCCGTTTCGAGTCCCCGTAGCTCAGTTGGATAGAGCGACGGTTTCCTAAACCGTAGGTCGCCGGTTCGAATCCGGCCGGGGATATTTCTTAGGTCTAGTCTCCGTTGATTTCGTCTCTTTGTCCGAATCTGATAGTCGCGGTCTTTTGCGCGTTTAACGAGGATAGACAAGTTATGTTTGGCAAAACGGAAACTTAGAAAAAGAACGCGAGAAGAATAGCGATTTGTCGCGATTTACTGCAGTTTGATCGGCGCGCGCCGACGCGTCGAAGACGACGGAGAAAAGAATGAATCGATCAACGGAAGTTAGAACGCGTTTTGCCCCTAGTCCGACGGGCTATATGCACGTCGGTAATTTACGCACGGCGCTTTACGCTTATTTAACGGCGCGACACGAAAAAGGCGTCTTTATTTTACGTATTGAGGACACGGATCAAGGACGTCTTGTTGAAGGCGCGACGGACGTTATTTTCAACACGCTGAAAGAAAACAAGATGACTTGGGACGAAGGTCCCGACGTCGGCGGCGATTACGGACCATACGTCCAAAGCGAGCGTATGGGGCTTTTTAAAGACTATGCCGTTCAGCTCGTGGAAAAGGGCAAAGCGTACTATTGTTTCTGTACCGAAGAACGACTTAACGCTCTTCACGAGCGCCAGCGCGCCGCAGGCGAAACCGTCGGACACTATGATCGTAAATGCCGCGATTTGCCAAAAGAAGAGGTCGAACGTCTTTTAGCTTCGGGCGCTCCTTACGTGATCCGTCAAAAAATGCCGACGGAAGGAACGACTTCGTTTGACGACTTGATTTACGGACATATCGAGGTCGACAATTCCGAATTGGAAGATCAGATTCTCATCAAAAGCGACGGAATGCCGACGTACAATTTCGCCAACGTCGTCGACGACCACTTGATGAGAATTTCTCACGTCATTCGCGGAAACGAATACCTTTCCAGCACGCCGAAATACAATCTTCTTTACGAAGCGTTCGATTGGGAAAAGCCCGTCTATGTTCATTGTCCGCCCGTGATGAAGGACGCGCATAATAAGTTGTCGAAGCGCAACGGCGACGCAAGTTACCAAGATTTGGTCAAACAGGGCTATTTGAGCGCCGCGATTTTGAATTATCTGTTACTTTTGGGCTGGAGTCCCAAGGGCGACGAAGAAATCTTTTCGCTTGACGAAATGATTCAAATATGGAATCCGGCTTGGATCAACAAATCGCCCGCCATTTTTGATATTCAAAAACTGCGCGCGATCAACGCGACGCATATTAATCGAATGTCGGACGAAGAGTTTACGGAATTGGCGCGTCCTTGGGTCGAGTCGGTTGTCAAAACTCCGATTGATTTGAAACTTCTTTGTTCGAATTTGAAGCCGCGTTGCGAGATTTTGAGCGACATACCCGACCGCGTTAGGTTTATCGACAAAATGCCGGAAGATTACGATTTGGCGCTCTACCGTAATAAAAAATTCAAGACGGACGAATCGACGGCGCTGACCGCGTTGCAACGTCTCTTGCCCGTTTTAGAAGCCAATGAAGACTGGTCGCGCGAAGGCGTTTACAACGCGTGCGCGGCGCTTGTGAAAGAGACGGGCGTCAAAGTCGGCTGGGCGCTCTATCCGTTGGGAATCGCGTTGTCCGGCATGCAGGCGACGCCGGGCGGGGGAACGGACGTCGCCGCCGTCGTGGGAAAGGAACTTACTATTCAACGCATTAAGGACGCGATTACCAAGTTACAAGCCGCTCTTTAACGAATTTCCGACGCGCGGTTAATTTCGCGCTTCGTCGTATAAACGCAACGCGCGCCGCCGATTATTTCGACGACGCGCGTTGTTTATTGTTCATTAAAGTCGCGATTTTGAGATTACGACTTCTTTGCGCGTTTAGGCGGCTTTGCTTTGAATAGGATCGAATAGAAAATCGGAACGACGTATAAGGTTAACGCCGTCGCAAAGATCAATCCGAACATAATCGCGGTTGCCATCGAATCGAAAAGCGGATCCCTCAACAAGGGATACATACCGACGATCACCGTCAACGCGGCGACGGTAACGGGACGCATTCTTTCTACGGACGCGTCGACGATCGCGTCGTAGGGAGATTCGCCTTTTTTCAGTTCTTCGTCTATCTGATCCATCAAAACGACGCCGTTGCGCACCATCATACCGAGCAAACTCATAACGCCTATCAACGCCATAAAACCAAAGGGCTTGGCAAGCGTCAACATTCCGACGGTAACGCCAATTCCAGCGAGCGGAAAAGTCGCCGCAATGATGAGCGGCTGACGTAAGCCGTTGAAGAGCGCCACGACGATAATCGCCATCAGCACGAGCGCGATCGGAGTCTGACCAATCAACAAGCGAGTCGCTTCCTTTGAACGTTCGTATTGTCCGCCCCACTCCAGCGAGTACCCCGGAGGCAGTTCGATCGCCTCCAATTTAGGCTTAACTTCTTTGAGTAAATCGGACCAGCTTCCAGACGAAGGGTCGGCGCCGACGGTAATTGTTGGAATACGATCGCGTCGCGCGATTATGCCCGGCTCCCATCTGACGCCGACTTCGTCGGAGACTTGGTCGAGCGGCACGCTTTTGAGCCCCCGACCCCAGACCGGCAAGTTCTTCAATACTTCCGAGTCGTTTCTGTCCTCTTCGTCGGCGCGCAGGATAATCGGCAAGTTCTCTTCGCCGTCGGCGTAGACGGCGCACGGAACGCCCTTTGTCGCCCAGCGTAACGCGAATAAAACCTCGCTGCGCGAGACTAACGCCTGCCTGCCTTTTGCCTGCGAGTAAGTCGGAGTCCAAGTCGGCGTAAGTCTTCGCCAATCGTCGCGCACGAATTTTGCGTTGGACGTCTCGCGCAACAGCGCCTTCGCTTCGTCCGCCAAACGACGCAAAACATTGGGGTCGGAACCGCTAAACCGCGCCTCGACGTCTGATTTTGTCGCGGGACCAAGCGCGAAACGCGCGACGCGCGTCTCCGCTTCAGGACAATGCTCTTTAATCCAACGTTCCGTCGGTTCAAGCAATTCAGAAACGCGTTCCAACGAATCGACGTTGACGACGATTTGGGCGTAACTCGAATTAACGAGTTCCGGCTCGTAAGGCAGATAAAATCGCGGCGGTCCGGAGCCTATGAAACTGCCCGTTCCCACGACGCCTTCTTGTTTGGCTAAATATTCCTCGACTTTACGTAAATCTTGGGAAACCTGTAAAATCGAAGTTCCTTCCGTTTCCCAGAAGTCGACCATAAACTGCGCTCTTTGCGCGCGAGGAAAGAAAATTTGCGGTATCGTTTGGAATCCCTTGAAAGAGAAAAACAACGCGACGAGCAACGCCGCCAACGTTAAAGTTCGCGAATGCAACGCCCTTTCGAGAGACGAACGATACAAACGATAAACTTTTCCTGCGCGAGGGTCTTTTTTCGAGGCGTTCGGGTTAACTTTGACGAACAAATAGTACGCGACCGGCGTCTGCAACATCGCGACGAACCAACTAATAATCAGCGAGGAACCGACGACGATAAAGAGCGAACCGGCGTATTCGCCCGTCATACTTGGCGAAAGATATATCGGCCAAAAAGCGAGCGCGCCGACGATCGTCGCGCCCAACAACTGCCAAGCGGCGCGACGCGTTCCGTCGATGCACGCCTGTTTGCGATCTATGCCTCGTTGCATTCGCACAAGGATCAAGTCGCCGACGACGACGGCGTCGTCGACCAAAATTCCCAGCGCGACGATTAAGGCGCCAAGCGACGTTCGTTGCAAGTCGACGTCAAGGAACTTCAACACAATAAACGTGCCTAAAATAACCACGAGCAAACTGCTTGTGATCAATATGCCGCTTCTCCAGCCCATCGTCAGCATAACCACGATTGTGACGATGAAGATCGCTTCATAAAGATTTTTCGTAAAAGCGCGAATCGAAACGCGCACGCTGTCGGGCTGGTAGCATACGTCCTCGATTTCAAATCCGGCGGGCAAATTTGTCAGCGCCTTTTTTAGTTTCGCGCGGACGCCGTCGCCCATTTTCAAAACGTTTCCGTTAGGGATTGGCGAAAGCGCGATCGCTACCGCGCGCTTGCCGTTTGAACGCATAATTTGCGAAGGCTCGTCGTCGACGATCCTTTGAACTTTCGCGACGTCCTTCAAACGAATTTGTCGCGTTCCTCGACCTTTGATTTCGTCCAAACGCGAAGCGAGCGACTCGAGAGGAGAATCTTCGGCGTATTCGACGCCCAACGCCGCTAGTTGCGCGGCGGAACCGTCGGGAATCAATAGATTTTCAATTTCTTCGACAGATTCAAATTTTCCCGAGGGCGCGACGCGAATCTTATTGCCGTCGACTTTTAAAGAACCCGAATCCGCCGTGAGATTTTGCGTTTGTAGCGCCAACATAATCTGAACGGGCATAACGTTGAGTTCCGCCATACGCGCGCGCGAAATTTCAA
>JAZUGM010000090.1:0-17764 GCA_045641205.1 Thermoguttaceae bacterium | reverse complement strand
CCCGCCGATCTGAATTTTGAGATAGAAACCGACTACGAGCGCCAGTATTACAACGACGACAAAAAGCGGCGCGACGAATTATTCTCGCCCTTGCGCAACCCTAATCGCGAGGGAATAGATATTGAAAACAAGGGCGTCTATACGGTTCAAGACCCAAAATCGCAAGACTCCGCGTCTCCAACCTCGGGCAAGAACACGCTTCGCTACGTCTCGTTTCCTTGCCCGCTTTGTCATACGGAGTTTTCCGTCACAAAAGAAGACGTCGGCAAGACGTTGATCTGTCCCGATTGCGAAACAAAAGTCGTCGTTCCGCGCAATCTGCAATTTGACGTCGAAACCGATTACGAACGCCTATATTACAACGCCGCTAAAATTCGACGCGACGTGTTGTTGTCGCCCATACGCAATCCCAATCGCGAAGGAATAAATCTCGAGACCAAAAGCGTCTATACGGTCAAAAAATCGGAAGCCAAAAGCGCGATTTCGACGGATAAGAAAGCGAATGAAGAAAATAAAGAGGAAGAGGAATCTTTTCCCGTTCGTTGTCGCGTCTGTGAAACGTTGCTTCGCGCGCCTCGCGCAATGTTGGGGAAAAAAATCAGATGTCCCGATTGCGGAACGGAAACGGTCGTTACCGACGCGCTAAAACGTCAACAAGAAGGAATCGACGTCAAATTCGACCCGCAGGACAGGGGCGTTTACGATATTGGCGAAATACCCGAAGAACCTCCCCTCGTCGTTCAAGGAACCGACGGACGCCATATAGTCGTCGACAAGAACACGAACACGCTCGCGCCCGACCGCGTGTTGCGCGACGCCTTCGCGCAAAGGTTGTTGCAAAATCAACGCAATAAGAAAAAGAAAAGCGCGTTGCGCCGTTTGTTTTGCGTAAACGACGTCTCAAACGGCGAGTCTAACGAAAATCAAGAAAGCGCCGTTGCGCGAAATCTTTGTCAAAACGAAAAAAATCTCTTGACGCTATGGCTCTCTTGGCGCGAAAAGAGGCGCAAGAAGCGCGAATCGAACCTTGATGCGGAAGATTTGAAGCGTTTCTTGCCTCCGCTTGTCTTAAGACCGCGCAACGGCGAATTAGTCTGGACGTTGCCCTCGCCTCCTAAAAAAGCGCCGTTGTTCAACAAGACGTTCCGCGCGATTTGTTCCGAAGAAATCTGGACGCGCGGCGCGTTGATCGCGATCGCGTTCGTCGCGCTCGCTTACCTGATGTGCGACTGGATCATACCCGCCGCCGGAATTATCGCCGTCGAGCAAATCGGTTCGCACGGGCGTATGATCGCCGAAGGGGAAATGGCGATAGGCATAACGGCGTCGATTCCGATCGTTCTGTGCGCGTCTTCGCTGATCGGACTTTTCTTCTGGTCGGTCTTCGGGGCGGGCAACAGCGGCGCAAGTCGCGTCGTCGACTGGCGCGGGGAAGATATTCTCGGATTTTTAGGCTACGGAATCTGGTTCGCGACGTTGGTCGCCGTCGCTTTCTTACCCGGTTTGCTTACGGTTTCCTGTCTTGATCTTACTATCAAAGGAAATTTGTTTGCGACGTGGAACGGAACCGAAGCGACGTCGTTGACGGACGTTTTGCGATCTTCGGCGATTTGTTGGGGTAGTTTCTGGTTGTTATTCCCGATTTTTTGGCTGTCGACAACGCAAACCGACTGGCCTTTTTGTCCCATTAACGGACGCGTTTTCACGAGTTTTTTCAGTCAGTTTCTCGTTTGGCAACAATTCTACGCCGTCGTCGCGCTCTGTTTCTACGTTCCTAGCGTTCTGTGGAGCTTGTTGGCGACGAAAGGACTCTGGTTCTGGCGCCTCGCGCCGATCTGGACGCTTCTCGTTCCAATGATTTTTGGTTTACTACTTGGAAGATTGTCTTGGATACTTGACGACGAAGTGAGAAGTATGGATTTTGACGATTAAACCAACTCGTTGCTACGCCAAATTCAGACGTCGCAAGTCAACCCCCTCGAAAAAAAAACGTCGTCGAGTATAATGGGGAAGGATTTTGAATCGATCGCTCGCGCGGAACGACACGTCGGCGCGAGTCGAAAGTTGCAGCGTGTCGATCGGAGAATGTGATGAGCGTCGAACGTTACCCTCATTTAAAAGCGGACGACCCGGAAATTTACGATCTTATTCAGCGCCAAGCCGCGTTGGAAAGCTCGACCTTGAAAATGATCGCGTCGGAAAGTTACGCGTCTTTCGACGTCTTGGAAGCCTGCGGTTCGATCTTTACGAACAAGTATTGCGAAGGGTATCCCGGCGCCCGATATTACGAAGGAAACGAAGTTACCGACGCGCTTGAGAATCTCGCGATCGAACGCGGTAAAAAGCTCTTCGGTTGCGAACACGTCAACGTTCAGCCTTATTCCGGTTCGCCCGCTAACTGCGCCGTGTATCGCGCGCTTCTCACGCCCGGCGACAAAGTGATGGGCGTGCCCGTCTCCGACGGCGGACACCTCACGCACGGCTGGAAAGTCAGCTTTTCCGGCAAGGACTTCGTGCAAGTTCCCTATCGTCCGAATCAAGAAACGGGTCGTCTCGATATGAACGAAGTCCGCGAAATTGCGTTGCGCGAACGTCCGAAGATGATTTGGGCGGGTATGAGCGCCTATCCGTTCAAGCTGGATTACGCCGCATTTGCCGAAATTGCGCAAGAAATCGGCGCTTATCTTGTCGCCGATATTGCGCATATCAACGCGCTGATTATCGCGGGCGTCCATCCCGATCCGGTTCCCTATTGCGACGTCGTAACCAGCACGGCGCACAAGATGCTCCGCGGACCTCGCGCGGGTTTCATTCTTTCGAAGATCGAAGACCGTTACCACGAGAAGTATCACGAAAACAGCAAGTGGAATTTGGCGCAACTGATCGATCGCGGCGTTTTCCCGACGATGCAAGGCGGACCGCATATGCACGCCGTCGCGGCGATGGCGACCGCGTTCAAATACGCGCAAACCGACGAATTTAAAGAATACGGCAAGCAGATCGTCAAGAACGCGCAGGCGTTGTGCGCCGAACTTCAAGCGCTTGGTCGTCCCGTCGCGGGCGGCGGAACGGAAACGCACCTGCTCCTGCTTGATTTCCGCAAGGAAGAATTTACGGGTAAAGACGCCTCGCAAGCGTTGGCGAAATGCGGCATTATTGCGAACTTCAATATGGTGCCCGGCGACACGCGCAAGCCGTCCACGACGAGCGGCGTTCGTTTGGGCACGCCGTCCTTGACGAGCGCGGGTATGAAAGAGCCCGAAATGAAGAAAGTCGCTCAGTGGATCGATAGAATTTGCAAGAATATCGGCAATATCGACGCGGTCGCCCCGACGATTCGCGCGGAAATCGCCGAGTTCTGCAAAGGATTCAAATTCCCCGGCATTACCGATTGACGCTTTAACGACTTAGTTTTGCAACGCGTCGCCGGACGTTGAACAACGCGTTTGGCGGCGTTTTTTTTAGGGGTAAAAATGAAAGACGAAAACGCGCGAAAATCGACGCGTTACGATCAAACGACCGATCTTGACGAATTACAACGAGCTGCAAATCAAAGAAACGTCGAGGCGACTTGCGAATTGGCTTGGCGTTGCGCCAACGGAATAGGCGGCGTTCAGCGCGATCCGACGCGAGCGTTCAAATTGTTTATGTCGGCGGCTTGTACGAACGATCCGACGGCGTTGAACAACGTTGGGCTTTGTTATGCGGACGGAATCGGCGTCAGACAAAACGTTGAAGAAGCGACGCGCTATTATCGCAAGGCGGCGGAACTAGGTTGCGTCGCCGCGTTTAATAATTTAGGTTGGAATTATCTCAACGGCTTAGGCGTCAAAAAAAGCCCGGCGGCGGCCGTGCGTTGGTTTCGTAAAGCCTCGGAACAAAACTTGGCGCAGGCGCAAAACAACTTGGCGTTCTGTTATCAAAACGGAATAGGCGTCGAAAAAGATTACGCCGAAGCGAATCGCTGGTATGAACGCGCCGCAGAAAACGGGCTTTTCGAAGCCTACGTCAATCTTGCGTGGAACTGCCAAGTCGGAAACGGACGCCCCGTCGACTACGCCAAAGCGGTCGAGCTTTTAGAAAAGGCGGTCGACGCCGGCGTTCACAGCGCGCAGTGCAATTTGGCGTACTGCTATTTGCACGGACTCGGAGTCGAAAAATCGCCCGAAAAAGCAGTCGCGCTTTACCAAAAAGCAGTCGATCAAGGATTTCCAGAAGCGTTTGGCGCGCTCGCCTCCTGTTACGAAACGGGCGTCGGCGTCGTCAAAAACGAATATCGCGCGGCGGAACTGTATCGTCTGGCGGCGGCGCGAGGAGACGTGGAAGCGGCGCGACGTCGGCGGTATCTGACCTTGAAGCAAAATCGACGTTTCGACGACGTTTTGAGCGCGAGAGAAAACGTCGACGTCGCGGAAGTCGCAATGAGCGCCGCGCCTGCGGCGTCTCGGAACTGACGCCGTTACGACCTCGTTGGGACGACGCGAAAGGCGTCCGTCTCATAAGAACAAACGTGGTTGGATAGCGAGAAAAATAGCGTTCGAGAATTTTTCAAGAAATATCGTTGGCGCTAAAACAGAGGATATTCAAAAAGAAATTCTTCGTCTGGCGAGTCTGTTAGGACTCGCCGTTTGAAAAAGTGGGGAATGTTCAGGAGTATAATTCGTCTGCGGAAAGAACTGTGAAAGAATCGTTTAACAACCGGGCGCCAGCATCTGGACTTTCTTTTTAAATTCTTCAAGCGAACTAGTAGTCATAACGGCGGTCATAAGTTCCGTCGCATAAGAATCGCTAAAAGGTTTCAACGCCTTTTTAATAAACGCCGGAGTCGCCTTGGGGAAACGCAAACCGATCATTTGCGCGAGTAAATCTTGTTTTCCCTCTTGTTTTCCTTCTCGTTTTCCTTCTCGTTTTCCCTCTCGTTTTCCCTCAATTATCCCCTCTCGTTTCCCTTCAATAATTCCCTCTCGTTTCCCTTTGTTTTCAGCGGCTTCTCTTTCTTCGTCCGATAATAGCCAAGTTTTACGCAACATACCGTCGATCTCCTCTCTTTCCATAATGTTTAACAATTCGTCTCGCGTTGGCAAATCGAATTTCTTTTTTGCGCACATCGTACCGACGAAACTAAGCGCGTCGTCAAGAATAACGGCGTCGTATTCTTTGGTCTCGTCGTAAACTTTTTTCAGGAGTCGCAACGACTCGCCCACGTCGTTCAACCACTCTTCGCGCGTCGCGTTTGACTTGTTCGCCAGTAGCTCGGCTTTTCGTAACAAATCAAAAAAGAACGCGAGCCAATCGGCGTTCTGAAGCGCCTCGTCGAACGCTTCCGGCGGCGCTTGCCCCTCCTTTTCTTTTATCGACGGTATGACGTCGATTCTTTTGTCGACGAGCGAGATCAACAGGAATCTCAATTTGAAAATCCAGTCTTGATCCAGTTCCTTTAACGACGTCGTAAAGAGATCGGGCAGGTTTGGAACGTTGTTCCATTGTTGCGCGCCGGTATAGAACAATACGACGAACGGCCAAATCGTCTTGCCGTCCGGCGTTTTGAAACGATCAGGATAACGTTTCGCAAAGTTTATCGTCGCGACTAAGCTCGTCAACATTTGTTCGACGACGTTTCGATCGGGCGCCGACTTGTGTTCCATCAACACGATAATTGGAAAGACGCCTCGACTTTTGTCTTTATAAGGAACCGTGAAGAGCAAGTCGCATATGCGCGAGACGTTGTTTCCGAAAACAAAAACGGTCGGTTCCGACTTGGCGCGTTTGAAATCAAGTTGCTTGGCTAATTCGGGCGAGATACGACGCACGCTCATTTTCAAGAACTGCGTCGTAATAACGCCTCGTTTGCCGAGAATCGTCGCGACGTGATTATTAAACACGTTTGCAAGGACGAGCCTCGGTTCTTCCCCTTGCGACTCAATCAGCGTCTCGTATCGATCGCATATTCGTTCGACCGACAAACAAAATTGTTCAAACGTATTTTCATAACACGCTTTAGCGAACACGTCGTCAAGCGTCTTTAAATCCAAAACCAAATTTAAAGGCGCGAGCGCGTCGGCGTTCGGGGAATAATTAGGAAAACGCATTCGCAAAACTTGGTCGATCATTATCAACCGTTTTTGCACTTCTTGCGCATCTGGCGCGGCGACGCGTTTGGATCGTTTGGAGGTCGGTTTCGAAGGAACGTCGGATTTCATCATTTGACCGTTTGTAATGATAATTAACGACTTATTAACAACTATTAAAATTTTAACGTTTTTTTTCAATGTTGCAAGTATGGCGCGACTCTTAATAATTTGAACGCTAAAAAAGCAAATTCCAAGGTTCAAAGGACGTTGAATTTGAATAATTTTCAAAAAACTTGACTTTCCAACGACTCGTTATTACAATTTCTCGCAGGTTGTTTCCCAATAACCGCCGTTGCCGAATGCCTCGCGCGTTCGATTTAATTAGATTGAAAGGTTTTTTATGAAAAATACTTCGTCGATGCGACGGCTTTTTTTAACCGTCGCGGTCGTTTCACTATTTTACCGGTTTTCGGACGTATTTGCCGAGGAATCGCGACGTTTTACCGTATGTTCTCCCGACGAGTCGATTCACGCGGAACTTTCTTTTACAGACGCGCCCGTCTTGCGCGTTTTGCGCGGCGAAGTCGAGGTCGTCGCTCCTTCCCGAATCGCGTTGACCGTCGATCCTGCTTTTGACGGCGGCTTGACGCTCGTCGATTCCGCGACTTCGGAACGTAACGAAGTTTGGACGCCGACTTGGGGCGAAAACGCGACGATTCGCAACGCGTATCGCGGATTTTTCGCGACGTTGCGCGAATCGGGCGCACGTGCGCGCGAGTTGCAATTTGAACTTCGCGTGTTTGACGCAGGCGTCGCTTTTCGCTACGTTTTGCCGAAAGGGGGCGGCGTTTGGCGCGGCGTCGGCGAGGACGTTGCGCTCGCTTTCTCGCCCGAATGCGACGCTTGGCCTCTTTATTCGACGGAAGCGACTTATCCGAAAGACGCGTTCAAGTTGCGCGACGTCGACAAAACCGTTTTCGCGCCCTTGACGTTACGTTTGCCCGAAGGAATTTTCGCGTCTATTTTGGAAGCGTCCGACGGCGCCTATCCTCGAACGTATTTGCGCGCAAATGAGGAAGGGAAGGTCGGCTTTTTGTTTGGCGGAACCGCGACTCTTAACGCGGAAAACGCTTCGACTCCGACTGCTTGGCGCGTCGTAATGATCGCCCCGAACGAAGCGAAATTGATCGAGCGGGAAGATTTCTTGTTGAATTTGACGTCGCCTTCCAGGATTTCCGACGCCTCGTGGATTCGACCGGGTAAGACGATCAGCAACGAAGCGAACTGCGATATTAAAACGGACAAGCTAATTTCAATGGTCGATTTTGCCGCCGCTTGCAATATGAAGTACGTCCAAATCGACTGGGGCTGGTACGGAACCGAATGGCGCTGGAACAAGGACGAACAGGACGTTTGGGCGAAGACGAACCCGGAGAAAGCGTCCGATCCCGACTGGAGACGCAACTGCGAGGCGAATCCATACCGCGTCGCCAAGGGTCTTGTGCCCTATTTGCCGACTTGGAAAAGTATGACTTACGTCGATCTCGATTTGCCGAAATTGATTCAATACGGCAAGGAAAAGGGCGTCGGAATCTGCTTGTACGTAAACGATCGTATGCTAAAGTCGAACGATTTAGAGTCTCTTTTTACGGAGTATGAACGTTGGGGACTTGCGGGCTTAAAACCGGGGTTCGTCCGTTACGGTTCGCAGGAGAACGAGGCGTCGATTCAGGAAATGATTCGTATTGCGGCGCGTCATAAGTTGTGGCTTTGCGTTCACGACGAGTATTTGCCCGACGGTTTCTCGCGACCGTACCCGAATTTAATGAGCGTCGAAGGGGGCGGGGGACAAGAAGGCGGACATCCCGACTGGCACGACGTTACGCTTCCTTTCGGTCGTTGTCTTGCCGGTCCGTTCGACTACACGCCTATGTTGTACGTCAAGGGCAAAAGCGCCGCGCATCAACTTTCATTGCTTACGACGATTTACAATCCCGCGCCGGTTATTCGCGGAGGTTGGGCGATTCGAGAGAATCGCGCGGAAGGAGGATTCGGAAACGCGTTTGGCGACGAACTCGAATTCTTGCGCAAGTTGGATACCGATTGGATTCAAACGCGAGTCCTCGACGCGAAAATCGGACGCTACGTCGTTACGGCACGCGAGACTCGCGAACATAACTGGCAATTAGGCGCCACAAACGGCTCGGAAGCGGTTTCTCGACGCGTCGCGTTGGATTTTCTCACGCCGGGCGTTCGGTATCGCGCGACGATTTGGCGCGACGCCGACGAGGAACGCGACGGTTGGCGTCCGACGGTTCGCGAGGAACGAATTGTCGGATCGGACGACGCGTTCGAATTGACGCTTCAGCCTTCGGGCGGCGCCGTTGCGATCTTTGAACGCATTGAAGAGTAGAAATTGACGGCGCGCGTCGATCAAGGGGTTAAATCAGAACCGGCGCCTTCGTGAAGAACCGTGCGAGGGACGCCGACGCGCCACGCGATTTCTTTGAGAATCGCGGTTTCAAGTTCCGTGTTTCGCCCCGTCGTTATCCAGCCTTTGGAACGCTGGTATTCTCCGACGGGCTGTTCGATTTGCGTAAGGTCGTCGTTATAATTGATATTGTAATCGACGGTGGAACCGATCGGCTTGGAAAGGTCTTCCAGTTCGTCGTAAATCGAGAGATAGACGAAGAAGCCCGTTTCTTCGGGGACGATGCGAACGACGGCGGTTGAACGCGTCGTTTGAAATTCCGCGCGCCAACGTTGTTCGCAAGTCGCGGCGGTTTTACGCCAAGGTTCTAAGACGCCCCCGACGATCGCGGGCTTCGTATCGATTCGACCTTCCGTCATATAAACGTAGACTCGACCGTCTTTGTCCGTTTTTTCGAAGGAACGAATCGGCGTCTCGTTTTCAACGACGAAGTAATTGTCTACGACGTCGACGACGGCGTCCCACAGAAGCTCGTGATCGGTCGTTTTGACAAACAACGGGTTCGGCGTCTCAGGCTCAAAGGCGGCGACGGAAATTCCCGTTTTTGACTTTCCGCCCGACCAGACTCCGTAACAACCGACAAGGCAAACGCACAACGCCGCCCACGCCGTCGCGCGCAGGAACGCGCCGCTCTTCGAGAAAAAAGACGATCGATCAGGCTTTGTCGCTTGCATATTGGAACCTCTTGGGGACGCTCTTATTTGGGAATTATGACGATTTTTTCGTTTCGTTGCAAGAGCGCTTTTTAAGAGGATTACGGCTGATTTTTGCGCGAAAAAAAACGACGCCGCAAGTTCTTTGCGACGTCGTTTCCTTCGATTATCCTAGCACGACGTTACTTCAGGGTGATTGGCAGTTCAATTATGGAGCCGTTTCTGTCGACGTTCAGCGTAATCGTTTCACCAGGACCGTGTTCTTCGACCGCCGTGATGAAATCTTCGCCCGATTTGACTTCCGCGCCGTTGACGCCGACGATGAGATCGTAACCGCCCTCGGGTCGTCGCACTTCGCGCGTTTGGAACTGATAACCGTTCCGCTTGGAAATAATGATCGTAAGTTTTCCGCCGCGCAAGCCCGCTTCGTCTGCGGCGCCGCCGTCGTCGATTAAGACGGGCACAAGTCCGCGATCCGTTTCCGTAACTTGGACGACGCCCGCGTCGCCGCGCACGACTTCGCCTTTTTCAAGAAGAATCGAAACGATTCGATGAATCGTGTTGACAGGCACCGCGAATCCGACTCCGGAATTTTCCCCGACGCGGCTGGCGATCGCCGTGTTCATACCGATCATACGACCTTTAGTGTCGAGAAGGACGCCGCCGGAGTTGCCCGGATTGATCGCCGCGTCTACTTGAATTACGCCCTTAATTTGGCGGAACTGTTGCGGACTGCCGATCGAACGATTGAGATTAGAAATAATTCCCTTCGTCATCGTGCGTTCAAGTCCAAACGGATTGCCGATCGCAAAGACCGTTTGACCGACGAGAAGTCGCGACGAATCGCCGAATTCGATCGGGAAAAGCTCGTCTTCGGGCGCGTCGATTTTGACGAGGGCAACGTCGGTGTTCGGATCGAGCCCGATAGGCTTGGCGGAGTACGTTTCGCCGTTGAACAAAGTGACGTCGATTTTGGAGGCGTTTTCGACGACGTGGAAGTTCGTTAAAACGACGCCCGATTTATTGATCACGATACCGCTTCCGCAACCTTCCGCCGTCTCTTGATACATCCACGACGTGCGCGTTTCAACCGTCGACACGTTTACGACGCTCTTATTGCGCGTCGCGTACAATTCGACGGCGACGCGTTCTTCGGGCAGAAGTTCGTTCAGACGTTCGCGCCAATCGTCCATAGCGACGGGCTGAGTCGCGACGTCCGACGACTTGGCGTTTTGCGAAGTCTGAGGGGACGGCGTGCGCGTAATTGGCGACGCGTCGACGACTCGAGCCTTGGCGTTGTCGGGAGCGCTTAACGAAAGAACTTGCCCTTTCGGAATTTGCGACAAGATTTCCGAGGGAAACTGCGGAACGGCGAAAACTTGGCTAGTCGCGACGAAAAAGCCGCACGAAACGGCGAGAACAAGACGATGCAACGTCGACTTACGCATATCGTTCAATCCTTTTTATGGTTGCGCCAAACGAAATCGCGAATTTGAAATCGCTTTCGTTCGACGAGTCTTTTTCATCCTTTAATTGCGCGCCCCAACGCGCTTGACGTTCCATATTACGCAAACGCGCGCCAGAAACGGCAATTTTTTTTCAAATTTTGGCGAAATTTCTCCCTTTTTCTTCCTTGTTGCAATTTTGACGCCAATTCTCGTTGGAAAGCCGAACCCTTGGCGTCGTTCTTTACGCGAAGGTTGAGAACGACAGAAATTTGCCGTTATAGGGCGTCTTGCCGGTCTTGTCGTTTTTTTATTTTACAGTAGAATAAGAAAAACGCGTATTGTACGCGTGGGGTTCCTTGGTTATTTTGGAGAAAAGCAAATGGCATACGGCGTTCGAAACAACGGATTTGCCCTTTGGCGTTTTCTTCCGTCGGCGTTTGGAGTCGACGTTTCTTTCGTTTGGTTTTCTTTCCGTCGTTTTTTTTTCCGTCGTTTTGGACGTTCTTTTTTGGATTTGCGTCCCTTTCTATATTCGAAGCGTCGGCGTCTCGACTTAATGGATAATTTATGAAAGATTTGACGGCGCTTGCGCTTGTTTGGGAAATTTTTTTCCAAACGGCGAACGGGAAGTTTTTCTTGCCGATATTGTCGCGCGCCGTTCTTTTTTCGACGTTAAGACGATTCTTTTACTACGACGAAATTCGCATACTTGCTAGAAGTTCGCCGAACTGCGTCTTGACAAATTGATAAAAAACTTTTAACTACCCCAAAAGGGAAATATCGATCGGCAAGGGTTACTGATATTCCACAGGATAGAGGTTATTATGACTTATAGAAGCGGTAAAACGGAGAGGGGGGGCTTTACCCTCGTCGAATTGCTAGTCGTTATCGCGATCATTGGCATTTTGATCGGTCTTCTTCTACCGGCGGTTCAAGCGGCGCGCGAGGCCGCTCGTCGTATGCAATGCACGAACAATCTCAAACAGATGGGGTTGGCGATTCAAAATTATCACGACGTTCAAAGCGGTTTGCCGATGGGCGCGATCGCCGGAAATTACGGAGCTTACGCGACGCTTTCAGGACGAAACTGGCGTCTTGGAATTCTTCCTTACGCAGAACAGGAATCTCTCTATTCGCAACTGCGTTGGGACGGCATCGTCGCGCAGTCGGCTTATTCTCTTGGGGGAGGGTACGAGCCGTTTAGAAACAACGAATGTCTCAACAAGCACGTGATTGATATGTACGTGTGCCCCAGCGCGTATTGGAAGAAGATTATCAAAGCGGCGCAGTCGAAAAGCTTCTACGATATGGAGAACACGCAAGTCGCAAACTATACGGGAATCGCGGGCGCTTCGCCCGACCCCGCTGGTCGCGCGTCGATGGTTAAGACGATGGATCTTGGCGCCGTTGCAAACAACGGGCTTTTGGCTTACAACGAAAGCCGCAAGCTGGCCGCCTGCACCGACGGAACTTCGAACACGTTTATCGTCGGCGAGCAAGCGGGCGTCAACACTTACGGTTGTCCTTACAACGCCAACTACGAAGGCGCGTGGGCGGGTTGCAGTTTGAAGAAAAAGTTTTCGGAAATGACCCCCGGAGAACACCTTTATGGCGCGGGACTTACGTCCGTCTATATGGGACCTAATTATCGTGATGCTAATCCTGGTTCGCCGAAAGGTCCGAACGGCGAGCAAATGAATATGTCCTATACGCTTAACACCGTCTTTGACTCGAAACACGGAGCCGGTTGCAATATGCTCCGCTTGGACGGCAGCGTGGCGTTTATGTCGGAAACGATCGACGTCGAGAATTTCCGCGCGCTCTGTTCGATGAACGACGGCAAGACCGTCGCCTTGTAATCGGTTTGACTAACATACTTATTTTAAACGTTTACTCGCTTCTGGAGCGATTCTAATGAGCAAAAAAAACAACGCTTTTACTTTGGTCGAACTGCTGGTGGTCATCGCCATCATTGGGATTTTGATCGGGCTTCTTCTTCCCGCCGTTCAAGCGGCGCGCGAGGCCGCTCGTCGTATGCAATGTACGAACAATATGAAACAAATCGGCTTGGCGACGCAGAATTATTACGACGCCAACGAAATGTTCCCCCCGGCGCAGATGCGTATTGCGGGACAGCTCGACTACGGCAGCAGTTTGGTTAGGCTTCTTCCCTATATCGAACAGACAAGTTTTTATGAAATCCTGTCGAACAAATTTATCTCGGAATCGCAAGACCCTGATAAATGGACGACGAACGGCGGGTACGTGATGTCCGGCGTCAACTCCGCGAAAGACGCCAACGGAAAATGGATCGCCGAAAATCGTATTCAGACGTATTCTTGCCCGTCCGACGGCTTTGCTTCTTCCCCGCAATCGATGTCGACCTCCCAAGGGTGGCCGAATTTTTACGCCTCGAACTACGCCGCAAGCGCAGGACCGACCCAATGGAACGGCTTGCAGCAGGGCGCCTGTCCTTCGTCCGTTTCGTGGTATCAAAACTACACCTCGCAATATACCGACCTTACCTCGCAACCTGCGGGACCTTACGGTATCGCAGGATTCCAAACCGATATTGGCGAAATTCTCGACGGACTTTCCAGTACGATTTTCTACGGCGAAATGCGCCCCGAATGCACTGGTTACGCGTGGTCCGGCTGGGTCTTTAGCGATCCCGACGGCTTTATGTACACTTCCGTTCCGATCAACGTGAAGAGCAATAAGCAAACGGAATACGGCGGAACTTCGGGAAATCACGATCAAAGTTGCGAAAGCCGCTTTTCCTACGCGACAGCTTACGCGTTCAAATCGTATCACTCCGGCGGCGCCAACTTCCTTCTTGGCGACGGTTCCGTTCGTTTCTTCTCGGAAACGATCGATATGAAGACGTATCAGTACCTTGGCGACCGTCGCGATCGTCAAAGCGTTTCCGCTCCTTGATCGAATTGGAGTCGACCTAATGAAAAAAATAGTAGGACTACTCGTCTTTGCGTTATGTTGCGCGCCTTTGGGCGGTTGCGGGGGAGTCGGCGTCGGTTCCGCGAAATACGCGCCGGTCGAGGGCGTCGTTACGTTGAAAGGCGAACCTCTCGACGGCGCGACCGTCACGTTGCGCCCCGAGCCGATCGATCCCAAACGCGAGGAAGAATCGATCGGAACCACCGACGCGAACGGGAAATTTACGATCAAGACGGGTAAAAAAGACGGCTGTCCCGTCGGACGTTATCGCGTCGCGGTTTCAAAGGTCGTCGGCGCCGACGAAACGTTGCCGCAATACGTTCGTCCGCTCGATTCGGGGCTTTTCCTTGACGTCGAGCAGGGTATGGAACCGGCGACGTTTGATTTGAAGTAACTTTTGGAACGTTTGAACGTTTTAATGCGACTGCCCGACGAAGAGGAAACGGCGAAAATTCCCCGTTTTCGTCCGTCGGTTTTTTGCCATAATTACGCGAAGTCGAGATTTAAAAGAAAGTAATAACGATGAAACGATATTTTCCTTTGTGCGTTCTACTTGTCGCGGCGCTGTGCGTCGTTTCTTTGGCGGGTTGCTCTAAAAAGAAAGTTCTTGTTCCCGTCGAAGGAACGCTGACTCTTGACGGCGAGCCCGTCGAAGGCGCGACCGTCTCCTTTATGCCGAAAGACGCCGCGAACGGAGAAGCCGCCGGAGGTTTGACCGACGCCTCCGGGCATTTTACCGTTACGACCGGAGTCGACCAAGGTTGCGTCGTCGGCGATTATGCCGTTACCGTTTTCAAAATTGAAAACTCCGGCGATTCCGCTTTGACGGCGAAATCCGTCAATAAATTTCCCGCTAAGTTTGCCGATCCGGCGACTTCCGGGTTGACCGCTTCCGTGACGAAAAAAACGGAGCCGCTCAAGTTCGATCTCACGAACTGAAAATGGAAACGCGGCGCGTTCTCGACCGTTGCAACGAGGGGGACGACGAGACGCAAAAACGTCTTTTTCCCCCCTCGAGCTTCTCGCGTGGAGACTCTTCTATGCAAAGACGCGCGCTTTTATGTTGCTTGTTGTTTTTGTTCTTGACGCCTCTTGCGTTTGGGACGCAGCCGAAATATAAACGTCTCCCCCTTGGCTCCGTCGTTGCCGACGGTTGGTTGCGCGACCAGCTTTTGCGCGCTAAAGCGGGTATGGGCGGCAATCTGGACGTTCTTGAGCCGGAAATGATCGCGAAGCCTTACGTCGACCGCGAGCATAAGTCGACGGTCGTACCCGGCTGGAGTGGGGAGATTTCCGGGGAATATTGGGCGGGACTCGTTCAACTCGCTTTCGTCCTCAACGACGACGAACTAATCGCGAAGGCGGAACGTTGGGTTCGCGATTCTTTGGCGCTTCAAGAGCCCGACGGGTATCTCGGAAGTTATCGCGCGACGGAGAATCGTCAGGAAGATTATTGCGCTTGGTCTGCCAACTGGTATTATCGTTCCTTGCTTTCTTGGGCGGAAGCGACAGGAGAAAAAGAGGTCGTCGACAAAGTTCATATCGGTTTGCTCTGGTTTGTCGAACATTGGGCGGGCGACGCCAAAACCGACTATGCCGGCGGAACGCTTATGGAGTCGATGATCGACGTCTATCTTGCGACTGGAGACGAGCGACTTGGCGTCTGGTGCGTCGATTACCTGAACTGGCTTGACGCGCACGATCGTTTTCATCACGGGCGCAAATCGTTGGAACGTCCTCGTTTAGAATTTAACGAAGACCATTCCGTCGCTTTTGCGGAACACGTGAAGCATCCTGCGCTCGTCTCCCTTTTCAACGACGATCCTTCCTTTGTCGCGGCGAGTGAGAACGGAATCAAGCAGGTTCTCGAACGCGCGTGGCAATGTTCCGACGGTCCCGTTTCCAATTTTGAATATCACGGTCCTCCGGGTTCCAATCACGAGACGGAATACTGCGCCTATTCGACTTACGTCAATACCTTTTGGCGAATGGGCGAAATTACCGGCGATCCGAAATACGGGGACTTAATGGAGCGAACGACGTTCAACGGCGCGCAGGGCGCTAGAAAGAACGACGAGCGCGCGATCGCCTACAACTCGTCTCCGAACCAGTTTTTTGCGACGATGAACTCGTCCTTGTACGGTTGCGAGGGCAATTTTGAAGTTTACGCCCCGAACGTGCAAGTCGCCTGTTGTCCGGCGCAGTCGGTGCGACTTTATCCCGAATACGTTCGCGCTATGTTTATGCGCGAGACGGCGACGAACGCGCTGGCGCTCTTCGCTTACGGACCTGCGACGGCAAAATTTAACGACGAAGGAGTCGACGTCGTAATCAAGGAGAAAACGCTTTATCCCTTCAACGGAAAAATTCAGCTTGATATTTCCGCTTCGAAGCCTTGGAAACGCGCGATTCGTCTAAGAAAGCCCGAATGGGCGGAAAAATGGACGCTGGAATTTGACGGAGCCCTGATCGATGCGACGCTCGAAAACGGTTGGCTGACCGTCGAACGGGAATGGCAAGACGACGTTTTAACCGTTGAATTTGAAATGAAGCCGCGCGTCGAAGAAATCAAAGACGCCTGTTTTCAAGCGGAACCGTTGCGCGTCGTGCGTTGCGGAGCGTTGCTTTTTACGAAAAAATATGAAGAAGTCTGGAATCCGATTCCCGGAACGCCGATTACGACCCTGCCCGAAAATTGGAGCTGGTTCGACGTTACGTGCAAGACGAGTCCGACGTTCTATTCGCTCGTTCCGAAGGCGTGGGAAGAACCGAACGTTATTTCCGTGCAAAATCTGCCCGCAAGTAAAAACGTTTGGGACAATCCCCCGATCAAATTGCTCGTTCCAATGATTGCGACAACCAAAAAATCGTGGCCAAGAACTCCGATCAACGCTTGGCGAGGAAAGAATTTCATTCCGTATGAGAATCCCGCGACGCCCGACGACGGCGCCAAGGTCGAATACGTCGAACTTGTTCCCTTTGGTTGTTCGACTTTACGTCAAACGTGTTTTACCGTCGTGAAATGATTTTGTTCAACGGGGCGTTTCGGACTAGCGTGCGGAACGTCTCGTTTTTAAACGACGTTCCGCATCCCTTCCGTAAGAATAAGAGGTCGACCCCGTTTTAATTCTTACGTCTCGATGGTTCTCGTTTGTTAGTCGTTAAATTTGAATTTTTTTAAAATATCCTATTGCTAATGAAAATAGGTTTACTATAATAGCGTTGCGCGTTGCGTTGTTGCGCTCGTGGCTCAATTGGATAGAGCAGCGGACTTCTAATCCGCAGGTTGAGGGTTCGAGTCCCCCCGGGCGTGTTTGACAGGGTTTTGCGATGATTTCGCAAGACCTTTTTTTATTGGTTGATTCGCGTTTTTACGAGTTGCGTTTGTTTCCCGTTTCCACGACCGAGCCGCGCCGTTTGCGTACTTGGAACGCACATCCAGCCCACGCCTTCGATTTTGGATCATATGTTTGATCGGCGAGTCGTCAAGCGTAAGTCGAACGACGTTTTCTTTTTGCAGGGCGTCCTTTAAAACGTCGATAAACCGACTCTCGTAGACGTTTTAAATCCTTTCGTCGAATTGTCTAAGACGTTGCAAATAACGACAAAACTTACGGTAACGTTTCTCTTCGTTAGAGTTGAGCTTTCAAGACGAAACTGTTCTACAAACCGTTAAAGCGGAGAAAAAATCTTGACAAACAAAGAGCGCAACGCCTTGCTAAGGACGTTTTAGATTGTTATAATGGGGAAACGCAGGGCGAAAGTTTCACGTGTTTGGGGATTCATTAGGTTTGTAAGTTTGTTTGGTTTTACGGGCGCTTACAATACCAGACGATCCTTTTGGGATACGTCAACTTCGTCGAATATTTTCCTTATTTGGTAAAAAAGCTGGGAAAGTATCGTGCGCTGAAAACCTCAAAAAATCTTTGCCCGATATGGGAGTATGCTTAACGTTCACGTTGGGAGAATAAAATGGGCGCTACGCAGAAAACGTTTATGGAATTTTTTAACTTTTGTCGCGATTCTGTATGTGGGAAATATTCCCGCAGTGATAAAATAGGGGGGGGGGGAGGTTTGTTAGGCCCCGTAGGTTGAGGGTGGAAAGGCTCGGAAAACGCGGATTACTTGCCGCCGACGTAGCAAACG
>JAZUGM010000089.1:0-12316 GCA_045641205.1 Thermoguttaceae bacterium | reverse complement strand
GTTTCTTTTCGACCGTCGAACGCTTTTGTCGCTTCGTAACCGTCGTTTTCGGAATCCGTCGCAACGACGACGGCGACCGTTTGGACGTCCGCTTTTGCGGAGGACGATTTTGTGGAGGACGTATCGTCGGCGAATGCGCAAGAAGACGCGAACGCCGCCAAGAATGAAATCAAGAACGTTAGTTTATAACGTTTCAGACGAATAACAAAAGACGAATTTGTCATTTTTTACAGGCGGATTGACGCCTTCCTTTCTTCGTTTTCGTTTTTCGAACAATAGACTTCGGCGGTCTTTGTTCGTGTTGTTATGCTAACAAAAACGCGCGCTTAAATAAGCGCCAAGCGCAAAAATAGCGCAGTTACGGTAGATTTTACACTAAATTTTGAGGTTTTCAAAAGATATTATGAAAATTATGCGACTTTCTTGTCTTTTCAAAGAAAAAAGGAATCCTATAATATAAACGGATTGTTTTGTAACAAACTGACGCATAAGCGCGTCGACGAGGCGATCCTTCCATGGCGGAGGATTAGTCTCGGGGAAAACGCGTTTGCAAAGCGTATGGGTAGGAGACTGATATGTCTGATTTATCGGATTCGGCCAAACTTTTAATCGACGGACGCTCGATCGACTTGAACGTATATACCGGCGTTGAAGGCGAACGTTCGATCGACGTCACTTCTCTTTACAAAGATCACGGTCTCACGACCTACGATCCTTCGCTTGGCAACACGGCTATTTGTCGCAGTTCGATTACGTATATCGACGGCGAACGGGGCGTCTTGCGCTATCGCGGCATTCCGATCGAACAATTTGACCGTCCTAAGCCCAATTTTATTGAAGTCGCTTGCACGTTGATTTTTGGTCGTCTTCCCGACGAGGAAGAATTGACGCAGTTTCGCGAGCAGTTGACTGATAACGAACTTTTACACGAAGGTTTGAGCGCGCAGTTTCGTTCGTTGCCCGTCGACGCGCCTCCAATGGCGGTTCTTTCGGCGATGATCAGTATGATGGCGTGTTATCACAAGGAATTTTTGGCTCTTGAAGACGAGAGATCCTTGATGGGCGCCGCCGCGCGTTTGATTAGCAAAGTTCGGACGATCGCCGCGTTTACTTACCGACGCGCCGCCGGGCTTCCTTTCATTTACCCGGATCCGAATCTGCGGTACTGCGCAAACTTTCTTCATATGATGTTTTCTTTGCCGTACAAGCAGTTTGAAGTCTCGGAAGAGATGGAAGACGCGTTGAACCTCGTTTTTATTTTGCACGCGGATCACGAGCAAAATTGTAGCGCGAGCGCCGTTCGCGTCGTGGGTTCCGCGCAAGCGAATTTGTTTGCGTCCTGTAGCGCCGGGGTCAACGCGCTTTGGGGACCGCTTCACGGCGGCGCCAACGTTAAAGTAATGGAGATGTTGGAGTCGATCTATGCCGGAGGCTATCGCCCCGAGGATTGTATCGAGGCGGCTAAAGACAAGACGAATCCGTTTCGACTTTTCGGCTTCGGACACCGCGTTTATCGCAATTACGACCCGCGAGCGAAGATATTAAAAAGCGCTTGCGATCGTTTGTTCAGAAAATTAAGACGTTCCGACCCGTTGCTTGACGTCGCGCGAAAATTGGAAGAATTGGCGCTTAGAGATCCCTATTTCGTCGATAGAAAATTATATCCTAACGTTGATTTTTACAGCGGCGTCCTTTTGCGCGCAATGGGAATCCCGACTAATATGTTTACCATGATGTTTGCGATCGGTCGACTGCCCGGATGGATTTCTCAATGGAAAGAACAACATTTTGCCGAGGGCGCCAAGATCATTAGACCGCGACAGCTCTACGTTGGAAATCCGAAG
Source organism: Thermoguttaceae bacterium (assembly GCA_045641205.1). GTDB lineage: Bacteria > Planctomycetota > Planctomycetia > Pirellulales > Thermoguttaceae > RUG369. The sequence continues at coordinate 10,472 of JAZUGM010000089.1, read as the reverse complement.
TCCGCTTATATCGAAATGGAGAAGCGTTAGTCTCAAAAGTTTCCTTGCGTAGTTTTGGGGCGTGTGATTTTAAGTTTGTCCAGTAACAACGGGACGCGTTTGCGTGAAGTTTTGCAGACGCGTCTTTTTGTTCTTTATGCGGCGTAGTTTTTTTGACGAACGATGAAAAACAGATATTGTTAAAATAGAAAAGTTTGATAAAATATATCTGAGTTGATTTTCTTCCTTAGGAAGACTTCGCATATAACGACTAAAAACGATCCAGTCAAGCGTTTCGACGTCTTGACTTTTTAAACGTTTGTTGTATGCTTACTTGCCGGTAGTTGTTGTTTTGTTAGCGCGTCGCGTAGAGTTCGGCGGTTGAAACGTATTTAAGCGCCGATACGAGCCTCGCCTCGCGCGACGAGGCTGTTCACATTCACGTTTTTTTGACGATTTTGTTTGTTTGTTGAAAGCGGTCGTATGAATTCCGATGAAATACTTAGGTTAGTCGATCAAATCCACCTTGAGCGAAAGATCGATAGAGAGACGGTTTTTGTCGGTATCGAGCAAGCTCTTGTAATTGCCGCGCGCAAAAAGAGCGACGGTAGCGACGATTCCGCAGTCGACGTCCATATTGATCGTCAAACCGGCGAGATTAACGCGTATCGCGACAACGTGCCCCTTTCTCCTAACGAAATCGCCGAGAGAATTGGCGCGCAAACTGCGAAACAGGTAATTATTCAGAAGATTCGCGACGCCGAACGCGATATGATTTACGACGAGTATTACCCGTTGATTGGCGAATTGGTTTCGGGCGAGGTCAAGCGCGACGACGGATCGGTTACTCTGGTCGACTTGCAAAACGTCGAGGCGATTTTGCCTCGTTCGGAAAAAATTCCGCGAACCGACAAATTTGTTCGCGAAGGTCGCGGTCGCGGCTTTGAAAAAACGCCGCGCGAGAATTTTCGCGTCGGAAGTAGAATTCGCGCGTTAGTAGTCGAGGTTAAAAAGGTCGGGGCGCGCGTTAAAGTCGTTTTGAGTAGGACGCGTCCGTTGATGGTTCAGCGTCTGTTTGAACAAGAAGCGCCCGAGATTTACGAGGGCGTCGTCGAGATTAAGGGCGTCAGTCGCGAGGCGGGCAAACGTTCCAAGATCGCCGTGGCTTCTTCCGATCCTCACATCGATTTGGTCGGCGCTTGCGTCGGAGTGCGCGGGGCTCGAAGTCGCGCGGTTATGGAAGAGATCAACGGCGAGCGCGTCGACGTCGTTCCGTGGAGTCCGGACGTCGTCGAGTTTATTAGAAACGCCTTGAAACCCGCGATCGTCGACGAGGTTATTTTGTGTTCGACTTTAGGTCGCGCTATTGTTCTCGTGCAACCCGACCAGCGTTCTTTAGCGATCGGTCGCGGGGGACAGAACGTTAGACTTGCAAGCCGGTTGTGCGATTGGGACGTCGACGTAATGACGCGCGACGATCTGGACGTCTTGGTTGAAAAAGCGATGCAAGACTTTAACCAGATAGAAGGCGTTTCTTCCGATCTTGCCGACGTCCTTGTCGGCGAGGGGTTCCTTTCGTTCGACGACTTGTCGATCATCGAAACGGATTATTTGATGCAACTTGGCGGATTGACGTCCGAGCAGGCTGAAGCTATTTCTAACAGAGCGGAAGAATTAGCCGAAGAACAAGAAAGACAAGAAAAGGAAGCGCGCGCCAACGCGCGTGAAGACGATTTAGCGAGCGAGGACGCGCGTCGTCGATCCGATTCTGATTTTATAGACTAAAATCAGAGACTTGTCCGTTTTTTGCGTTAATCGATTCGGGACTTTGCTTTGTTTTGAATTTGATCGCCGATTTTTTCGGTATTTGTCCTTAGATTCCTTAGGGGAGGGTTGACGTCGACTTTACTTTGTGTTTGATATAGTCGTTTGAACCTCGCGGCGCGTTTGCGGGTTCAGACGGTATTGTCAAGCGTTAGTTTGCTTTTGCGAACTTTTGGAGTTGAATATGCCGAATATAGACGCGTCGAGCGCCTGGTGTGTTCGGCGTTATTTCCGTCCTAGGAAGCTATGGACGGAGCGGCGTCAGGGGCGAATAATCGGCTTTAGCGCGCCGAGCTTTTTCTGAGCGTTTCCTTCAACGCCGGTCATAGGGCGTCGTTGAGCGCGTCTTGGAATTGCGCCTTGCGGTATAAATGCGAGTTGCGCGGAGTTTTTGTTTGCGCAGCGGTTGTTAGAAACGTTAGCAGTTGAGAAAAGAGTAGTATAACATTGTCGATTCGAATTTACGCATTAGCCAAGCAACTCAAAAAAGAAAGTAAAGAGCTTGTCGACGTCTGCAAGAAGTTAGGGATTAGCAACAAAGCGAATCCTTTGTCTAGTTTGTCAGAAGACGAAGCTAAGAAAATTTCCGATTATTTTTCGAAAGACAAGGCGTCTTCTTCCGTTCGTTCATTTGTCGAAGAGGCGGAAAAGAACGTTACGATGCAGAGACCTCCGATTTTGTCGGCTCCTTCTGGGAAAGTGCCTGTTTTGCAACCCGCGCGACCCGCGCGTTTGTCCGAACTAAGCAAGACGAACGAGACGTTTAAGCCGAAGTCGTCAGAGGTCGACTCCGTCCGCGATCAAAACGGAGATTCCACTGAAGTGGGCGACCTCGCGCGTGTTTCCGCAACGGAGTCGACAAACGACTTTGTAGATTCGAAAGCGGACGCTGGAGCGACGAGTAACGAGGCGGACGTCAACGTGGCGGCGATTAACGCGGCGGTCGACGCCGAAGCAAATGACGCCGAAGCGACTGTCAACGAAGCGACTGTCAACGAAGCGAATGCAAACGAGACAAATGAAACGGTCGTTTCGTCCGAGTTTGACCGTAAGTCGAACGAATCGACGTCGAGCGAAGAGTCGGTTGCGACTTCGGACGTCGAAATCTCTCCGCAGACGGATTTGAACGAAGACGTTTCGGGTAAAATGGAGACGTTGGAGGTTTCTGACGTTTCGTCTAACGAGACGAAAATTTCAGAGACGGGATCGTCAGAAACGAGAATTTCAGAGACAAGCGAAGCGCGACCAGCGGAAAAAACGATTGCGACGGAGGTTCGCAAAGAATCCGTTTTTGCGGAAGAACAAAAGATGGAAAGCGAACCTAAAAACGGCGGCGTTTCGTCCGAAGCCGCAGACGCTAACAATGTTTCGGAGTCGACGGTAAACGCTTCGTCGCAATCCGTCGAGGCTATTGGCGTTTCACGCGCGTCCGAAGTTTTAACGCCAAGTAAAACCTTGGACGAGGAAGTTTCTAAATCGATCAAGCCTTTGACGGAAGAAAAGTCGACGGAAAATCCGTCGAGCGAAGGGGACTCAAATCGGAAAAATTCGTCGGACTTTTCGAGCGTTAGAAAGACTCCGTTGCGAGACGCGCTTGATCGTCGCGAGAGTCAGCGCGACTTTAGACGTTCTCGAGACAAGGACGCGTCGCGTTCCAAGGGCGTTCGCGTCGAGACGAAGCCGTTGCGTCCCGTTCCGCCGATTTTGGCGCAACAGGAGTCGCGCGCGCAAATTCTGGACGAAATGAAACGTCCCCCGATGATTACGCCTCCTCACGGCGATAGGCTTAGAGTCGTCGAGCTTCCGCGTAAGAACAAAAAGGACGAATCGAACGGCTCGAACGGCTCGAACGGCTCGCAACGTCCGAGCAACGTCCGTCCGAGTATCGCTTTGCACTTGGCGCCTATGCCGACTCAGGCTCCTAAGACGGCTAAAAAAGTCGTTAAAGAACCCGTTGCGCAGAAGCCTGAAATGCGTTTGCCGCCCGAGGCTATTCGCGCGGCCGCGCACGGCGTTATGGGACCGTTGACGGAACATATTCGCAGCGTCGAAGAACGCAATCGTCAGCAGAATTCGGAAAACGGCGGGAAGAATCGCGATAAAGAAGGACGCAAGAGCGGATCCAAGGATTCTAAAGAAGCGTCCCGATTTTCACGCGACGATCGCGGCGTTCGTTCGTCGCGCGGCGACTCCAAAACGAGCGAATCGGGTTACGGCGTTATGTCGAACGATTTCGGCTCTTCTAACAAACGGGGTAAGAAATCTTCGTCGAGAGACCACGAGGGCGAAGGGCGCGAGGACGTCCGTTCGTCCAGACGACGACAAGGAAACGAGGCTCGTCGTTTCCACGACGACGATTCCGATTATCGATCCTTCTCTCATATTGGGCGCAGTCGCAAAGAGAAAGGGGGCGCTTCGACGGTCACTGCTCCGCGTAAAGGGGACGTTGCGATCGAAATTCCTTGCACCGTCAAGCAATTTGCCGAGACGACGGGTATTTCCGTCGCCGTCGTTATCAAGAAATTGATGGAACTTGGCTATATGCTGACGTTGAATCAGTCTCTTGAGGTCGAAGTAGTCGAACTGTTGATCGTGGCGTTTGACTTGAAGGCGACTATCAAGGCGGAAGCGACGTTGGAAGAAAAGTACGTCGAGCCGTTAATCGAACAAACCGATTCGCCGGAAGACCTTGTTCCGCGCGCTCCAGTCGTGACTTTCCTTGGACACGTCGACCACGGCAAGACGTCTTTGCTCGACAGAATCCTCCATTTGCACGTGGTTTCCGGCGAGAAGGGCGGCATTACGCAACATATCCGCGCCTATCGCGTTTCAACTCAGCGCGGCGCCGTTACTTTTGTCGACACGCCCGGTCACGAGGCTTTTACGGAGATGCGCGCTCGCGGCGCCAACTGCACCGACGTCGCCGTTTTGGTAGTCGCGGCGGACGACGGCGTTATGCCTCAGACGGAAGAAGCGATTAGCCACGCGAAAGCGGCGGGCGTTCCGATCGTCGTCGCGTTGAACAAAATGGATTTGCCGGACGTCAATCGCGACAAAGTCGTTCAGGAACTGGCTTCTAACGATTTAATGCCGAGCGAGTGGGGCGGAGACGTCGAAATTGTCGAAACGAGCGCCGTCACCGGGATGGGAGTCGACGATTTGCTCGACACGCTTCTGACGGTCGCGGAGTTGAACGAACTGAAAGCGAATCCGAACCGACCTGCGAGCGGCGTAATTCTTGAGGCCTCTTTGCAGTCGGGCGAGGGCGTCGTGTGCAAAGCGCTTGTTCAGAACGGAACGTTGCGCAACGGCGACGTCGTTCTTTGCGGTTCTTCTTACGGACGCGTGCGTTCTATGACCGACACGCTCGATTCTCATAAGAGAATGAAGGAAGCCGGACCGAGCGTGCCCGTTTCCTTGGTCGGTTTGGACGTTCCGCCCGAGGCAGGCAGTCGGTTCGTCGTTCTCGAGGACGTTTCCGTCGCGCGTCAAATTGCCGAGGAACGCGCAAAACGAGCGCGCGAAGTCGAACTGGCGGGCGCGCCCGCGCACGTTACGCTAGAAAATCTCTTCGAGCGTATGAACTCTTCGAAGACGCAACAGACGTTGAACGTCGTCATTCGCGCCGACGTTCGCGGCTCGATTGAGGCGATTCGCAAAGAGCTTGGAAAGTTGGAGCATCCGGAAGTCAAAGTTAAGATTTTGCAGGCTTCTGTCGGCGGGATTACGGAGGCCGACGTTCATCTGGCCGATGCGTCCGACGCGATTATCGTCGGATTCAACGTCGTGCCCGACGAAGGCGCGCGCGCGTTGGCGGAGACGAAGAAAGTTCAGGTTCGCCGATACGACGTCATCTATAAATTGACGGAAGATATTCGCGCGGCGCTCGAGGGTATGTTAAAGCCGATCGAGCAGGTTAAAGAGCTTGGTCGCGCGCTTGTTCAACGCGCTTTCAATATCAGTCGAGTCGGCGTGATTGCAGGTTGTCGCGTTCTTTACGGCGTTATCGAACGCGATTGTCGAATTCGCGTTATTCGAGACAGTCGCGTTATCGGGGAGTACCAACTCGAGACTTTGAAGCGCGAAAAGGACGACGTCAAGGAAGTTCGCGACGGTTACGAGTGCGGTATGAAATTGAAGAATTTCAACGACGTCAAAGAAGGCGACGTGCTGGAAGCCTATAAGATCGAGGAAGTCGCTAGAACTTTGTGATCGAGTCTCTGTTTTTGGTCGGCGCACGGCGCCAAGGAACGCCGACGAAGGCGTTCCTTGTTTTTGTCGTTTTTTCGCGCGTCGTTTAAACGCGCTTTTGTTAGACGCGCAACGCGTCGCATATTTGTTGCTTAACGAGAGGCATAATGGCTTCGAGACGGACTTTAAAGGTTGCGGAGGCTATTCGCGAGGTTGTGGCGACTTCCGTTCTGACGGATTTAAAAGATCCGCGCGTGCAGTTTGTCACCATAACGAAAGTGGAAGCGACCGCAGATTTGCGTCAGGCAAAGGTCTATTTTACGGCGCGCGGCGACGAGGCTAAGGAAAAGTTGGCTTTGAAAGGATTGCAAAGCGCGGCGGGGTTCCTTCAGCAGAAATGCGCGCGTCGTATCGACACGCGATACACTCCTACTTTGCTTTTCGCCGTTGACGAAGGAATCAAGAATTTGCTTGCCGTCACGCGGATTTTGGCGGATGAACGAGCCAAATCGGACGTTGCGAGCGAGGACGTTGCGAGCGAGGACGAAGTCGAAACGAGGGAAGAGGCGGAGGGTACCGTCGTGGGATAGGACGACGGCGCGAGAGTTGAATTCGTTCGACGAATTCGTTCGACGTTTTGAACGCGCGCCGTTTTTTAAGACGTCGGCTGGACGGAGCGTTTGGCGTAAGTAATCCGCGTATGAGTTTTGTTCGGCGGTTATTTAGAGTATTGATGCAAATCAATAGAAGTTGCGATTTGAGATGGCGACGCGTCAAAAAAATAAAGACATTGTCAATTTTTGTAAGAAACTCAAGAAACGTTATCCAAACGACGCGACCGTCTTGTCGCGCGAGCATAAGGTTTTGGAGCATCTTGTCTTCGCGATTTTTCTTGAAAACGCTACTTTCGAGCAGGCGCGCTCTTCTTTCAATAAGCTGGAGCGTTATTTCATTGATTGGAACGAGGTGCGCGTTTCCAAGGCGAATGAGATTGCGAACGTGATTGGAAACGTTCCAAACGCTTTTAAAATCGGCGAGCGCTTGCGCCGTCTTTTACAATGGATTTTTGACAAAACTTTTAAATTTGATCTTGAAGACGTTCGCGCTAAAGGAGTTGAGGAGACGCTTAGTTTTCTCAAGTCGGTTCCTTTTTCTACGCGCTTTATGAACGAATACGTTTCGTTATGCGGTTTCGGAACTAAAGTCTTTCCTATGGACGAGGGCGTTTTGCGCGCTTTTCGCCTCTTAGGTTGGGTTAAAGTTTGCGACGAGCAAGAAGTTGTTCCTGCGCTTGACCTTGTTTCAGACGACGCAGATTTTTTGAAATTGTTTTTTGCCGCGCATACGCTTGGTAGCGAGTTAATGGACGAGACGACCCAAAAGGGCGCGATTAAGTTTCTTACGACCGTTGATCCCGGCGTCGCCAAGCGTTCGTTCGAACCCCTTGTCGAGTCGGCTCTTCCTACTGATCCAAGCGAGATTGCCAAATTGTTCGCCAAGCGTGAACGTCATCCCAAGAACGTTTCGGCGTCGGCGATGATGAACGCAATGTTTGGCGACGAGACAATGGATTCGGACGATATAGACGAATCGGACGATTTTGAAAAAGACGGCTTTGAAAAGGACGGTTTCGAAAAAGACGGCGATAAAGGCGGATTTGATCCCTACGGCGAGGAGAGCGTCGGGGGCGTCGTCTCGTCCGACGGTTTCGCAGTGCGCAGAGGGACGCAAGATTCCGCCTATAGTTCCGGTAAGCGCGCGGAAACGACTCTTTCCAAGGACGGAGCTTCTTATTTCGAAAGCGCGCTTGATACCGCTGAACAGGACGTATTCGACGAATCACGAGACGTTTGTTCCGAACGCGACGTCAAGCCGCGCAAACGCGCCAAGAGCGTCGCGGACGTTCCAGAGGCGTCTCGTAAGAGCGTCAGAGTCGTTGCGCCCCGTTCCAAGAAGGACGATTCGCGTTTGAATTCTAAGTCGGATTCGACTGCAGACGACGTCGCAGTCGTAAGCGCGTCTAACGAAAAGAAGTCGAGAGAGAAGAAGTCGAACGAATTAAGCGCCGCCTATGAAGTCGAGTCGAAGCCGGACGGCAATGAAAAGGCGAAAAAAGCTGAAGCCAAGAAAGCGGAAGTTAAGAAAGCGGAAGTTAAGAAAGCGTCGCGAACGGCAAAGAGCAAAAAAGAGTCCGTCGTTTCTAAGTCGGACGTCGAATCGGTAGAGGAAGCGAATGAAAAGAAAAGCGTCGCTTCTAGCGCGAGCGTTTCCAAGGAAGATTCGGTCGACGAGGGCGTTAAGAAGGAACAAAAGAAGTCGGTTAAGGCTTCGAAGGAGGCGCCTAAGGTTTCGAAGTCTTCTCTCCGATTGAGCGTCGAGCGAGTTAAGAGTCGTGCAAAAAGCAAGGAGCAAAACGCCGTTGAGGACGCGGACTCCAGACCGAAGCGAAAACGCGCGTCGACGCCTCCCAAGGAAGAGCCTCCGGCGACTCGTTCGAAAAAAGGTTAGTTTTTGTTTGTCGTTGTAACGTCATAGAGAGTTTATAGCGTTGACGCCCTCCGTTCCTCGACGTCGAGAATGGAACGTTCGTTTGTTTGTTTGTTTGTTTGTTTGAAAACGTCGCTTCTAGCGTCGAATCGCGGACGCGCGCGACCTACGAAAAAGCGGAACCTTGGGGTTGACGAAAGAAATGTTGTCGCCGCGTCGATTTGAAATTTTGTCGAGGCGAGCGAAGCGTTAAATAAGGTCGAGGAGAATCAATGTCTGGACATTCCCATTGGGCTGGAATTAAACATAAGAAGGCTTTGGTCGACGCGAAACGCGGAAAGCTTTGGAGTAAATTGGCGAAAGCGATTATCGTTGCGGCTAAGCAAGGCGGAGGCAATCCCGACGAGAATATTCGTTTACGCGCCGCGATCGACGAAGCTAAAGCCGTCAGTCTTCCGAAAGACAATATTACGCGCGCGATCAAGCGCGGAACCGGCGAGCTTGATCCCGTCGAATTGGAAGAAGTGTTGTACGAGGGTTACGGACCGAACGGCGTCGCCGTTATGGCCGCCGGTTTGACCGACAATCGTAATCGTACCGCGCCTGAAATTCGTAAGATTTTCGAAGTCCACGGCGGTAAAATGGGCGCTTCCGGTTGCGTCGGTTGGAACTTTGACAAAAAAGGCGTGCTTGAATTTGACGTCGATCAAAAAGGCGAGGAAGAGATGATGGATCTCGCGATCGAAGCGGGCGCCGACGACGTTGAAACGACTGAAGATTCTTATAAGGTCACCTGCGCGCCTGAAGTGTTCGACGCGGTTCTTACCTTTTTGGATAAAGCCGGTTTGCATCCCACGCACTCGGAAATTACTTACGTTCCGCGCGATACGATCGAAATTAACGACCTTGCGGCCGCGCAAAAGGCGTTGCGTCTGACCGACGCCCTTGACGAACACGAAGATATTCAAAGCGTTTCGTATAATTTTGTTATTGCCGAGAATATTTTGGAACAGCTTGACGAAGATTAGTTTGATCGTCCCTTTTTGGCGACGCCAAACTTTCCTTCATATGAGACGCCGGCGGAAATTTCTCCGGCGTTTTTTTTAAGTCTTCTTTTTTCTTTCCGTCGCGTCTGTTGTTATGAAATCTAGTAATAAACGAAGCAAACGCGTCAACGCGCCTGCGGCGCCTTTTTTTCTTTCCGCCGTATTCGGAATATTGTTTAACGCGAAATTTGAACCGGGGCTCCCCTTTTGGCGCGTCCTTTTTATTTTTTCTATTTCGCTTCTCCTTGTTTTAACGCTTGTCTCCTATCTTTGGAAGAACCGCGAACGTCTGCGACTTAGAAAAGACGAAACGTTCCACGAGGATTTTTCCTTGTCGTTTAGCGATCGATCGAGCGAGCCGAACGCCGACGAAGGGGATTTGCCTAACGAAAGGACGCCGCTAGTCGAGAGTCCGTTGGCGCGTCGCGACGTTTACGAAAACGAATATTGGAAAAATTGGCTGGAAACGGAATTGAATCGCGATGGAAATTCGACGAAATCTCCGACGGGTTCGCGCGTCGAGAAGGGGAGAACGTGGAACGACGCGCTGGTTCTTTTTTTGAAAGAGCGTCGAAACGAGGTCGGAAAGAAATCAAAGGTTTGTCGTATTGACGAAGCCGAACGACGCGGCGCGCCTTTTGACGGCGAATCGAGCGCGTTTGAGTCGCAGGGATCGCCAAACGAGATTACGCCCGACGTGCAAACGACGCCTCCTAAGCCAAACTTTTTTTCGTCTTTGTCGCATAGGGTCGTTTTGCGTCTTCAAAGCGTCTATTTTTACGTCAATTTGTGCGCTTGGCTTGCTTTTTTTGCGTTATGCGGTCAGCGCCACGAGGCGTATTACAATTATTTTCCGCAAGACGAGATAGGTTTGTTGGCTACGGAAGACGCGTTGGGAACGACTTTGGAACTTCGAGTCGGTAAAACGCCCGTCTTGTATGAAAT
>JAZUGM010000088.1:0-6509 GCA_045641205.1 Thermoguttaceae bacterium | reverse complement strand
TGCCTTGATCGCGCAGTTTCTTTTTGAACGATTCCAGCTTTTTGGCGGAGTCTTCGTCCTTTTCTCGATGGTCGGGCGGCGTCTCCATTTTGTCGGAACGAAGCCAGAATCTAGCGCTTGTCGTCGTCGACTCGTTCAGGGCGCCGAACTGGAACCCGATTTCGCATATACTCAGACCGTTCTCGACGTCTTCTTTCAAGAAGTCAAAGTCTTCGAAGACGGAAGAGTCAATTTCTTTTTCCGTGGGCTTCCAGCCGTAGCGCTCGCCTACGAATCCGAAAAAGAAGGGGCGCGAACGTTCCACTTCGCGCAAGCAAACGCCTAAGGTCTTGCCTTGTCTCCCTTGCTCGGCGGTGACGCCCCACCGCAGGTCGATCGGCACGAACTCGACGTCGCGTTCCTTGCATAATCTGCGAATGCGCGGAAAGACGTCTTGAACGAGCCGATCGCGCTCCCTTTGCATATCGTTGAACGTGGAGGAAAGAAAGACGCGGAAGACGCGGTTGCGAATGTTTTCTTGCGCGCGTTCGGAATAGGATTCAAGATTCATAGCGTCGACCTTTGGCATAAAACAAGGCGCCGGCGCGCCTTTCGTATAAGGGAGAAGGGAGAATTGAACGCGCCGAATATTGGCGCGTTCGATTAAAAACGTTCAAAGGAAAGTCGTTAAATTCAGGTTGTAAACGCGTTCCTAAAATCGCCGCGTTTTGGCGTTCCAACCGCCGAATTTCATTCGACGGCTTTTCGAGAACGCAAACGGCGCGCTCAAAGGGAGGTCATAAATTCTTTGTATTCGGCGTCAAGTTCTTCGAAAGTCTTGCCCGTCAGACGCTCGAGCGAATCCGGCGAATCTTTGCCCATATAGATCAAAAAGACGTAATTAACAAACGCGTTTCTATACGCGCCGTCTTTGTAGTGCATAAAGAAGAAGGTCAGCCCGGCGGCTTGCGTATAGAGCAAAGACAAGTCTTTCTGCGATTGAAATTCTTTCATCGAAAACCCGGCGTATGTTTCTAAGGGAAGACACGTCCCTTCGTCAAGACTCTCTCTTGCGCAATCGACGCGAAAGACGTCCAGATAACCGCCTAAACTAGCGCTCGACTTCGATTTGTCGAGTTTGAACGTTTCGGCGTATACGGCGATCCCTTCAACCGCCCAGAAATTCGCGCGTCGGGCTAAATTCGAATACTCGACCTTGCCGCGCGTCGAATTGAAAATATTGCATTCGTTGAAAAGTTGGTGCGTCGCTTCGTGCGCCAAAAGTGGCAAAAGCTCAAAGTCGTCCCCTTTTTCGGGCTCGTAGACGAAAATACAACGCATACTCGGAAAATATCCGCCGACGCTCAAAGCGACGTTCGAATCGTATTTGCGCAGTTCGCGCGTGTATTCGGCGCGATTGCGATAGAGAATGATCTTGTGGCGTTTCGTAACCAGCTCGCCGCTCGAATACAAGCGAGACGCCCACTGCTTGTCGTTGGCGATGAAACGATAGAAGAGCCGACTCCAGCACTGATAATAAGATTCAAGGAACCGCCCGATTTCGACGCCGCGCTCGAGCGAAACGCGGGATAAAATCGAAAAATGCTCCGTTTCGACGCGCCAGCCCGAATCGCCTGAACGAATCTTCTTTTCTTCCTCTTCCGCCGTAATCCACTGATTTTTATAAAATCTCTTGCCTTCGCGATATTTTTCAACGCGATCGCTAGGAATCCACCCGAAAACGGGATCGTCGACGAGCCCCTTTTCAATTTGGCGCATCTCCCATTGCGTTCTCCAGTGGTTTTCGTAGAGGGAACGCCCGAAAAAACTTCGCGCTTTTTCGTGGTCTGGATTGATAAAAAGAGTCGTCAACGCGCAGGCTACGGCGTCATAGCCCTTCTTTTGCGCGCCGAATCGTTCGGCGCAGACAAAGGCTTCTTCGGAATATTGAAGCTGCAATTTTCTTAAAGCGCGATACCAAAACTGTTGCGCGCTCGTGGCGTCGTCGGGCAGTTTCTCTTGGGCTTTTTGCGACGTAAAGAGCGGCACGGTAAACAAATAGGGCTTTTCTTCGTAGATTTTCGAACGCGTGATTTGCGCTTCTAGCGGCATCTTCATATCGTCGCATTTTTTCGCCAACGCGCGCAATTTATCTTGATATTCCGCAAAGACTTGCGCGCAAGAACGCGCGGACGCGGACGACTCTCGCGCAGGTTCCGACGTCTTAGGCAACTCGGAAAAGGCGCAAACGCCAAAAAACGATTCCAGCGTTAAGAAAACGCAGAAAAAAAGACTTGCAAATACGCTCGAGCGTCGTTTGGAATAAAAAGAAATCAACGTTCAGCCCTACTGTGTTTTCTCTAATTTTACGATCGTCCGCATAAAAACAAACAGTCGTTTTCATTCGGACGAAAATTTAAATCGTCGTTTTATCGCCACGCCGTCCGCCTGTCTAAAGACGGACGGCTTTTCGCGCGCCGCATACGCGACGGTTCCGCGTATCAACGTTGTTTTTCCTCGTTCGCCCAACGTTCGTAGGCTTTTTGTAGCGTTTCCAACGGAACTAAGCCCTTATGAATCCAAATGCGGGCGCGCATAACGATCGGCTTATTCGGCTCGAATTTTTGCGTTTCGACGCCCGGAAAGCCCGTGCAAAGGGGACCGTAATAGCGAGTCAGCCAAGTCGGCGGAAAATCGGGAAAACTCGGCGACAGGAAGATCGCCGCGCCGCTCAATTCGTCGTTGGGCGCGCCGAATCGAGACGCGTAATCCGCCCAGCGCAAGTTCTTTTCGGGCATGTCGTCTTTGGCGACGCCCTCGTCGGTCGTGATGAATTTGTCGACGCCGATTTTTCCCTTCGCGTTGAAGCGGATCGTCAGCCCGCCGTAGCTCTTGTGTTCGGCGCCTTGCAGTCCGACGGGAACGTCGACGGGCGTCAAGACAATTTCCACGTCGACGGCGCGCGACTCGACGCCCTCAAAATTTTCGACGGGGCGCGCGACGACCGTAACGAACTCGGACATAACTTTGCGTCCGTAAAGCGCTTCGTTTTCGCCGATCGCGACGCCCTTTTTCGAAGCGTCCAGTTTTTCGTCGGGCGTCGTCGCGTTTTCGCCGACAAACCAACCGTTTTCAACGGTGAAAGTCGCGACGTTTCCTTCGCAACTCGTCTCTTTGAACCGAATAAATCGCTGGCGAATTTGCGTGTTCGAAGTCCAGAGATCGTACTGCTTGACGGTTCCGTCCTTTTCATAGAGATAGACGCCGGGCCAAGTCCAAAAGACGCCGTGATGATGATAATGATCCTTGGGCGCGTCGTCGGTAAGATTTTCGCCGTCTAGTCCGAAAAGCGGATAGATATAAGAACCGGCAATTTTTCGCGGCTCTTTTGTCGGCACGTTCGCGTGATCCATAAAGGCGAAATTGTACGTAAGGACTTTTTGATCCGAATCAAAGAGCGTTAAGGTTTGATCGTCAAGTTTCCACGAGAAATTCGACGCGTTTTCCGCTTTGACGCCGCCCGCGAAAACGTGGAGCGCAACGCAAATCGCAAGGAAGGTTAAGCGCAAGGATATTTTTTTCTTCATTGTTAGACCTAACTGTCGTATCAAATTGTCGTCGTTGGACGTTTGGAACGTCTCAACGCTTAAAAAAACCGTCGGGGTAAAGAATCGAGCCCAAGCGAATAATCGTCGCGCCCTCTTCGACCGCCGTTTCGAAATCGCCGCTCATACCCATTGAAAGTTCGTTAAAATTGGTCAATTCCGGGTAGCGTTCCCGAAGCCGCTCGAAGAGTTCGCGCAAGGAACGAAATTGGCGCCGCGTTTCTTCTTCGTCGACGCCCAAGCCCGCCATTCCCATAAGTCCGCGTATTTTCACGCGTTTGAGCGAAAGCGCGCGTTCGATCGCCTCGGGGAGTTCGCTTGGCGCAAAGCCTTGTTTCGCGTCGTCGTTCGAAATATGCGCTTCTAAAAGCGCCGATATTTCCTGCGGAAACGACGGTTTCGACGCGTCTTGACGCGCCGCCTCCGCTTCTTCGTCTAAGATTCGCTCCAAAGCGTCGAGTAATTTGATCGAGTCGACCGAATGAATCAACGAAACGTAGGGCAAAATTTTACGGACTTTGTTCTTCTGCAACGATCCAATAAAATGCCAACGTATTTTCGACCAATCGCCTTGTACGGCGTCGAGCGAGGACAAACGCGCGTAATCGATTTTTTCGAGCAGGCGTTGAGGTCGATTTTCGGCGAGTTCGAAGAGCCCGGCGCGCGCGAAGCCTTCGACGATTCCGTCGCTTGGCTCCGCGTATTTGCTGACCGCGACTATTTTAACGTCGTCGCGCGATCGCCAGGAACGTTCCGCCGCGCGCGCGACGCGTTCGCGAACGTCTTTCAATTTATCGGCGATTTGAAGTTCAATTTGCCGACGTTCTTCATACGTTAAATTTATAGTAGACGTTTTTAATATTCCTTTGTCGTAAAGACCGTTTACTTTTGAACGTTTTTGTTTATTCGCGCGTCGTCCGACTTCAAAGGCGTCGATTTCAAATATTATCGCGCTTTCGAAACGACTTTGACGAACTCGTCGTAGTTAGCATTGGACAACAAAGACTCAAAAGCCGCGTCGAGCGTTTCTTGATCGCATCCCTCTAACAACGATTTTACTTCGAGAACGTTTGTTTCGCTAAATTTACTTGCCGCCGTTTGCGCGACCGCATTGCGGAATTTCTCTCGTAAATTATCGTTTTGTTCCCGCAGGTTGCTGTTTGTTTCCAGCAGGTTGCTGTTTGTCTCCCGCAGGTTGCTGTTTGTTTCCCGCAGGTTGACATATTCTTCTTGCAACGCCTTTCGTTCCAAATAAGCTCGTCTATGACTTTCGATATACGCTCGTTGCTCTTGCGTGGCCAACAATTCTAACATTTGTTTTCTCAACTCCTTTATTTCGGGGTTCGACGTTTCTAATTGAAGCATATCTCTTTCCGAAGTCGATTCTGGAAATCGAAACGCCTTTAACCAGTCAATTAATTTTGGATCGCACAACTTCGGCGAAAAAGGTTCGTTCGCTTCTGGAATACGCACAAAATAAAGCGTCAAGCATTCGCTAAATACGACGCCGGAATCGACCGACATTAATTTGATCGTTTCAAATTGAGTCTCTTTCAAATTTTTTGCCAAATCGGGCGTTAGATTCTTAATTTTCTTCAGATCAAACTCCGACCATATCGGAAAATCGACAAATATGATTCCAACGACTTTACGTAATTTGTCGTAACCGTCTCCCTCCGACAATTGCGAAGAGGCAATCCTTTCAAGATAGTAAACGATACGTTCGCGAAAATTCTTCTGACTCCACGCTTGCATTTCCACGTCGTACTGATTGCCCAAATCGTCTTCTACGGCAACGTCGACAACGACGTCTTTACTGTGCAGGTGATCGCCAAACATAAAAGGATTCTTTATTTTGATCGCGCCGACGGGCGGCTCGTTGGCGTTTCGCAAGACGCCGTTCATTAACTCGCGGAGAAACGGAACCGATTCGTCTCGTCCGAAAACAATATGAAAAAACCAATCTTGGCGAAGATTGACGCCAAGTTGAACAAGTTGGTAAAGATACTTGCGCAAATGATCCAACTTTCCTTCTTCATCATTCCGTTTACGTTTATATGAGTCGTCCTTTTCCGCTTCCATCAAGGCTTCCTTTTCATTTTTCTAAACGACGTCTTAGGCGTCGAAGTCGATCGCTGAAAATCTCTTGGTAAGCGTTCACGAAAATCCGCGTGTCAACGGAAAGCCGCGCGTCAACGATGCGCGGATCCGTTCGGTTCGAGAACGCTCGTTAAAAACAACGCCTAAACTTAGAAAGTAAGAAAGCCGTCAAGCTCACGCTTTTCACCGTTCGCGAAGTCTTTTGGCAATTCAACGTATCCGCTGTGAACGCCTACCGTTTTTAAAACCAGTCATAGCGCTAAATCAAACTTTATCGGCGTCGGGCACGACAAATTCTCCGCGATATTCTCGCGTTTCCAAAGCCGTCGCCTCGGGATCGTCGACGAAAGAATCGGTCGTAGGATCGATTTTGAGCATACGCCCCATCGAAAGGGGATATTTATCGAGGTCGACTCCGTTTTTGACGAGGTGTTCGACCGTTCGTTTGAGCGTGTCGAGATTGTCGTCGTTTCCGGGCAGGTCGGATACGATTTTCGCGGCTTCTTCGACGGAAACTTTATTGTCTTCGCCCAAGTAATAGGAAACGTTTCCAATATGGCTGAGTCCGGCGGAAAGAGAGCCGCAACGCGCGTCGGCGCTCAAACTGGCGTAGTCGTCGTTAAGAACCGCCTTGATGAAGTTGTCGAAGTGGTAACTGTCCGCTCCGCCGCGAAATTCCTTGATTACCTTCATATCTTTGTCGTATGCGACGCAATACTCGGGCGTAATTTCCACAAGATAGCCTTCGGAACCGTGCGCGACGACGCCGATTTTCGCGCCGCGATAAGCGTCCGTTTCCAAGCCGCGCGTTTCGAAAACGAGCGT
>JAZUGM010000087.1:0-4462 GCA_045641205.1 Thermoguttaceae bacterium | reverse complement strand
AGACCCTGCGAATATTGAGGCGACCGTGCTTATGGGACGCCTCCACGACCGACTCCGCGCGCTAAAATACGATCTGAAAGAGTTGGAACTCTATCTCGCCCGACTCCTGTTTTGTCTTTTTGCCGACGATTCCGGCGTCTTTGACAAAGACGAATTGCTTTTATACGTTCGAACGAAAACCGCCCCCGACGGCTCCGATCTTGGCGCGAAATTAAACGAGCTGTTCGAAGTTCTCGACACGCCCGAAGAACGGCGCTCGCCCGCGCTCGACGAAGACATAGCGCGTTTCCCTTACGTCAACGGCGGGCTGTTTCACGAACGACTCTCCGTCGCGCATTTTGACGCCGAAGCGCGCGCCGCGTTTATTCAATGTTGCGAATTCGACTGGTCGGGCGTGGCGCCGATCCTTTTCGGCGCGCTCTTTCAATGCGCGATGGATCAAAAGGAACGACGCAATTTAGGCGCGCATTACACTTCGGAAAAAAACATACTCAAAGCGCATCAAAAATTAGACGTCGCCGTCGAACGAGCATATCGCAAAGAGAAATTTCAATCCGACGAAGAACGGCTCGCGTTTCTTTTTGATCGTTTCTTGAAACTTAGCGTTTTATCCGATCATTAAGAACGTTTACTTATGTTTCAATCTCTTGAAAAAGGAACCGCAATGTCAAATCGACGTTTTTTACCAAGCGTTTGTTCGTTTCTTGGCGCTATTCTCGCGTTTACGGCGCTATCGTTCGCAACCTCTGACGTCTTCGCGCAAGAGACGAAACATTCGCGTCCGCTTAAATGCGCGTACTTCGTCCCGTCCGACTGTCGGTCGATTCCAGACCGCGCCGAGCGACTCTTCCGCGTGATGAAATACGTCCAAGAATTCTATCGCTCCGAAATGGAACGCAACGGGTTCGGTTCTATGTCATTTGGACTTGAAGAAGAATCGCCGGGCAAATTGAAGCTGTACGAAGTTTACGCGCCGGAACCCCAAGCCGAATACGGGCGCGACTCCTATTGGAAAGTCCACAAGATCGTCGTCGACGAATTGAAGAATCAGGGCGTCGACGCGGAAAAGGAAGTAGTCGTCGTTTTCCAACTAGGGCTTCGGTGGGAAGGCGAGAAAGCGATCGAAGTTTCGCCTTTTGTCGGAATCGGCTGGCAACATAAAGGCTTCGCTTGGTTCTACGACGATCCTATGCTCGATTCCGAAAAACTCTCGAGTAAAGAGCCCGGAGGGTATTATTACGGTTCGTGTTCCGTCGGCGAATTTAATTCGCATTATATCGGCGGCGTCGCGCACGAATTAGGACACGCGCTCACGCTTCCGCACGATTGCGAAACCTCGGTCGAACGAGCGACGCTAGGAAACGCGCTTATGGGCGCCGGAAATCATACCTTTGGAAACGAGACGCGCGGCGAAGGAAACGGAACGTTCCTAACGAAAAGTGAAGCGTTGCGACTCTCCGTCGTGCCCGCGATTAACGGAAAAGCGCCGGAAAAACGCCCGAACGACGTCGCGCTTGTCTCCTTGCGCCCCGAAAGAATTTCCGAAACGTCCGTTCGACTCTCGGGCAAGATCAAAGCGGAAAGTCCCGTCCTCGGCTTGATCTTCTACGTCGATCTTGATTCGAAAAAAAGCGACTACGACGCAAAGACTTGGGTTGTCGAACCGACCAAAGACGGCGCCTTCGAAGTCGAATTGACTGAAGTCGCGCGCGAACCTTCCGAACTGCGCGTTTGCGCCGTTCGCGACTGCGACGCCGTTCAACTTGCCGCGATTAAATTCAATCCTAACGGGAGCGACGGCGATTTGAAGCCGCTCGAACGTTGAACGTTTCGTGTTTGTCCTCGGGACGACAGGAAACTAAAAGGCGTCGCGCGCTTTTCTTCAAACTGTGAAAAACTCGCCGTAATTTTCATAAAAAGACGATATTGCCTATATCTTTGTCTCTAAACGTTGTATAATAGCCGCGAGGCGCCGTCCGTCGACGCTTCGCAAAAACGTTTTATTGATAACGTCTTATTGCGACGAGAACGCGCGGGGACGCGCGTTTTTCAAAAGGTAAGAAGGAGATTGAAAAATGAAAAACAACGGTTGTTTCAGCGGGGGGAAAAACAACGGTTTTACCCTTGTTGAGTTATTGGTCGTCATCGCGATTATAGGTATTTTGATCGGACTGTTGTTACCCGCCGTCCAAGCGGCTCGCGAGGCGGCGCGTCGGATGCAATGCACCAATAATTTCAAACAACTTGGTTTAGCGTTGCATAATTACGCGGACGCCAATTCGGAAATGTTGCCCGCTGGAATGTGTTGCTTCCTCGGATTTGACCAAAACGAAGGTTCCGTTGACTGCCCGGTCAACGGCGCGATTCCGTTTTTGCTTCCGTTTTTCGAAGAAAACGCGATGTATAACAGTTTCTACGATTTTGCCAAACGTTCCGATACCGATCGCAGTTTGACGCAAGGTTACGGGACTCCTTGGGACTTGACGGGCTCGAATCGCGATTGGTTCGGTAAGAAAATCGGCGCGTTGCTTTGTCCTTCCGACGGTGCGAACGGCGAAGTTATTTCAGGAACGGGTTCGTCTTGCACGAACGTTTATATGTGCGCGGGCGACGGTATGTGGACGTTTGCGCGTCGCGCCGACCAAGAATGGACGAATCGCTCGGATATTGGACCGCGCGCGTTTTTCCAGCGCGAACGTTGGAAAAATCTGAGCGCGATTACCGACGGTCTTTCGAATACGATCGCGTTAAGCGAATGCGTGGTGCCCGTTTCTCAAAGCACGACGATTTCGCGTCAAGGCGCCGTCGCATGTTACCAGCCTCACGACGGCGAGGCTCGTCCGCAACTCTGTTTAAACAACGCCTACGAGGCGGATCGCGTATCCGTAAAGAATCCTTGCACGTGGTTATGGCGAGGACGCATTTGGTCGAACGGACGCGCCGCTGAAGCGTGGTTTACCTGCACCCTTCCTCCAAATTCCGTTTCTTGCGTGGCGGGTAGTTTCAACTCGCACGAATGGGGAAGTTTCGCCCCGACAAGTTATCATAGCGGCGGCGTCAACGTCTTACGCGGCGACGGTTCCGTTGCGTTTGTTTCCGACACGATCAACACGGGCGATCTTTCTGCGGCGCAAGTTACGAGCGGAAAAAGTCCTTACGGCGTTTGGGGCGCGATGGGTTCGATTAACGGCGGCGAGACGATTAGTCTCTAATTCGTCTTGACTTTTTAAACGACGCCACGAAACGACAAGTTCGCGTTTTTCGAATTTCTTAATATTTCGTTGGACGCGAACGTTTATATGAACGGATAGATTAATGTTAAAATTGACAAAGTGGACGACGTTTGTGCTTTGCGTCGTAGTTCTTATCGCGTTAAACGGTTGCGCGGGCAAGAAAAAGCCTGACGGTATGCCTAAATTGGTTCCGTGTTCCGTGAAGATCGTTCAAGCGGGAAAGCCGTTGGCGGGCGCTACCGTTTCCTTTTATTCGGATTCGTCCCAATGGAGCGTGGGCGGAACGACGGACGACGCCGGCGTCGCGAAAATGTACACTCACGGAGAATATCCAGGCTCGCCCGAAGGTTCCTATAAAGTTACGGTGGAGAAATGCGTCGTCGACGCCCCCGACGTCGATCTCTCGACAATGTCGCCAAGCGTGGCGCCAACCGGGCTGAAAGCGAAAAATTACGTTGATTTAAAGTATAAAGATAGGGAAACGACCGAATTGAAGATCGACGTCAAAGGAAAGACAAACGCCGAATTTGACGTGGGCGCCGCCGTTGAAGAAGAAGTTAAACGAATTTGACTTTTTCGCGAACGAAACGAGTTAACAAGCCGTTTTGAAAGTTGTTACAGACTGAATCGCTCAAACTTCCGTGTGATTAAAGCGCGCGACAAGGTTCCGTTCGCCTCAATTTGTCTTAACGACTCCCAAAAGAATTTGAGGCGTGGTTCGGTTTTCTAACAACCTCTAAGCGTAAATATGACGCGATTTTATCGAAGTTTGATTTTACTTGTTGAGGGGAATTCAAAAGGAGCGTTCAGTTTTATGGTTTCAAGACGCCCCGTAATTAGTTTTTGGCGGCTTCTGTGAAAATTTTAAAATTTTTTTAAAATCCGCTTGACGAACCTCAAAGATCAGGTATATTTCTACACGTTGTCAACGACGCAATACGTTGACGACGCGAGCGTAAGTTCGACTGATATTTGACATCTAGGTAAAGACAAATCATACAGTGTGAGAACCGTTGAGAGACTCGTAATAGAGAAATCTCAACCTTTGAAGCCAAATTGATTGATTCATACGCAGGAAGTTCTTTTCGCCGAGAATTTCCCCAAGATCGAACGAAAATTTCCGCGCAAGCGGATAAGAAATAAATTAATTGAAGGGTTTGATCCTGGCTCAGAATGAACGTTGGCGGCGTGGATTAGGCATGCAAGTCGAGCGGCAAGGGTTCTTCGGA
>JAZUGM010000086.1:0-4985 GCA_045641205.1 Thermoguttaceae bacterium | reverse complement strand
CTTGTTCTTTCGTCATATCCTTCGCGGGAACAACAAGACAAGCGCCCTCGCCTTTGACGTTCTGTACTACAAAAAAGGCGTTTTTAAACCCGACGTTTTTTTCAAAGTCGTCGACGCCCTCTTTCGCATCCGCTTTGAGCGCGTCAAGGGTTTTTACAAATTCGGCGTCGCAGGCGTCGATCGACTCTTGCGAATAGCCCGCCAAAAGGAGCGCCTGATCAAAAAGCGTCTGTAGCGTTTCGCCGAATCGATCATAGTCGAACGCGTTCAAATCGAGCCGCAAGACTAGAATCGTGCTTCCGTTAATAAAGGGCGCGATCGGCTCCAAGACGCGCTCTTGCGACGCGCTCGCGGAACGTTCCGCCGTTTGCGCAAACGCCGCGGACCCGACAAACAAACCTGCGCCGAACAAACCTGCGCCGATCGCGAGGATCAGAAGGCGCGAAACAATCGTTCTGGAATTCATAGCGAACTTTCATAAAAACGCGTGAAACAGGGAAAGCGCCGACGCCGCGCGACTCCGCGCCGTCTTCTTTAGATTTTAAAATCACTCCTATGCAAAGTCAACAAAAAATCGTCAATATTCTATAAAAACGCGCGTTTTTCTTGTTGATTTCCGTCGCTTCGTCAAAAAAAGTCGATTTAGTCGAGTTCTCAGACAAAAAAATGAAAAAAAAAACGCCGCGTCGATTGAACTTCGTTTACACGCAAGTTATAATAGGAACGAATATATTAGGCGAGACGCGACGAAAACGCGCGAGCTTGCCGATCGTAATTGTTCCGAACAACGCGTCGGAACGTTTCCTTAATTGAACGACGACAGGTTATAGAATGAAATTGTTCCAGCAAAAAAGCGTCGCGCTGACGGCGGCGTTTCCTGCGTTCGCTCTTGCGGCGTTTCTCACGGCGTTTCTCACGGCGTTTCTCGCAATGCAAACTCCAAGCGCCGCGCAAGATTCGAACGGGCGACAAGCGTTTTGTTTCCGCGCCGAATGGTTTTCCAGCGGCGAAATGGTCTTACGCGGCTTGCCTTATTCCGACAAGCACGTCGCGCTTGCGCCCCCGAGCGGCGCGAAAGAATCGCGCGCCAACTTTGAAATCAATTTTCCCGAGGCGGGCGACTATGAGTTTTGGGCGTTTTATTCCGCAGCCGATTCGCGTCCGCTGAATCTTGAACTAGACGGCGCCGTCGTGAGCGACAAGGCGCTCGGCGGCGTCAACGGGAGTTGGCAGACGAGCGCGTCGACTTGGGAGCGTCAAGCCGATCTTTCCGTCGCGACGTCCGGCAAGCATACGATCACGATTCACGCGTTTTCGCCCGACATTCCGCACTTCAGCGCCTTTAAATTGGTTCCGAAGTTCGAAATGAAGCAAACGTGGAACGTTCCTCGCGCGATCGCCAAAGAAAAAATTCAGCAGACGACCGACTGGAGTCCGAGTCCTTGGAGCGGCGGCTGGTACGAATATATCGCGCGCGACCGCTGGGAGCGCAAAGAAAGCGGCGAGACTTTTAGCGATCACTTCGCGCGCGAAACGGCGTTGGCGCTTGTTACCAAAGCGCGTCTTCATATCGACGCGTCGGCGAAGCCTTTCGGCGCGACGAACGGCGACGTCGATTTGTTCGACGAATTGACTTACGCGCCCGCTATGTTCGGATTTGACGAAGAAAACGAGCAAGATGCGAGCGATCCGCCCGTTTATATTAAAGCGAAAATCGATCCGAGCGACGACGCGTCCGCGTCTAATCCGCCAAGCGAAGAGAATTTTGTCGCGCGCGCCTCGCTCTTTACGAAGTTGCTGAAGCGCACGGGCGACGCGATCGCGCGTTATCGCCAAGACTCCGGGGACGACTCCTACTTGGCTTCGTCCCTCGCGAAACGCGACGAATTACAAAAGCAAGGCGAAGCGGCATTCGCAGCGTATCTTGCGGAACGTACGAACGAAAACGCCTCCGCTTGCGCCGCGCTTTACGTCGACGCGATTCGTCTTTACGCGCGCGTCGGTTGGGCGAATCCGATTCTTGATTTCGACAAATTGCTCTTTGTTCAGCGTCACGCGCGCGACCTAGGGCTCCCGATGAATTATTCCAGCAACTGCGTTCTCAATCGCAACGGATTCGACGACGTTCTCAACACGCTGGAACTTCCCTTCGTTTTCGACGAATCTGATCCTGAAGAAATCGACGAGCAAATCGCGAGCGGCGCCGACGTCGCGCCAAAAATCGCAACGTTGTTCAAGCCGGACTATCCGACGTTCTTAGGCGATATCGATTTGCACTTTGACGCGGAAAAAGCGTTGATTTCGTCGATGGATCGCAATCGTCGCTGGAACGTCTTCGAACTTGACTTGAACGCCGCGCAAGAAGGCAAGTCGACCGACGAGACGATGAAGGCGCAGATTCAGGAATTTCCCGACGCCGAAAGTTACGACGCGTGTTATATGCCCGACGATTCGATCGTTTTCACGTCGACGGCGTGTTATACGGCCGTTCCATGCGTTTCCGGGTCTATTCGCGTTACGAACACGTTTAAAAAAGAGGCGAAGGACGGTTCCGTTCGTCGTTTGACGTTCGACCAAGAACATAACTGGCATCCGACGCTGACGCCCGACGGGCGCGTGATGTATCTGCGTTGGGAATACACCGACATACCGCACGTTCCCGGTCGTTTGCTCTTTGAAATGAATCCCGACGGAACGAATCAACGCGCCTATTACGCTTCGAACTCGCTTTGGCCCGTTTCGATGCTGTACGCGCGCCCGATTCCCGGCTCGACTTCGAAATTCTGTTGCATCGTTACGGGGCACCACGGCGTCTGTCGTATGGGCGAACTTGTGCTTTTCGACGTCCAAAAGGGACGTAAAGAGACGGAAGGCGCCGTCGAACGCATTTGCGGTTATCCTAAAAAAGTCGAATCGCGCACCGATCCGAAATACCACTCGACTCTTTGGGGCGACAACATCGCCGACGAAAGCTGGCCGAAGTACCTGCAACCTTATCCGCTTAGCGAAGACTACTACTTAGTCGCCGCTCAGCCGGATCGCAACGCGCTTTGGGGCGTCTATTTGGTCGACCGATTCGACAATATGTATCTCCTCGCGGAATTGGAAAATTTCGCCTGTTTCGAGCCGACTCCGTGGCGCGAGACGGAACGACCGCCCGTGTTGCGCGAGCGCGTCGACCTGTCCAAAACGGACGCGACCGTTTATTGCGCCGACGTCTATTACGGCGAAGGGCTCAAGAATGTTCCGCGCGGAACCGTGAAAAATTTGCGTCTGTATTCGTACAGTTACCTCTATCCTAACGTCGGGGGCGCCACGTCGATCATCGGCGTAGACGGTCCTTGGGACGTGCGCCAGACGCTCGGAACCGTGCCCGTCAACGAAGACGGCTCGTGTATGTTCACCGTGCCCGCAAACGTGCCGATCGCGATTCAGCCGCTTGACGAAAACGGTCAAGCGCTCCAGCAAATGCGCTCTTGGTTCACCGCGATGCCGGGCGAATTTCTCTCTTGCGTCGGTTGCCACGAAGACGAAAACTCCACAAGTTCGACGTCGAACGTCGCGTTTACGGCTACGGACGCGGAAAAAATCCGAATGTGGAACGGTCCGATGCGCGGGTTCTCCTTCGAACGCGAAGTTCAGCCGGTTCTCGATCATTACTGCGTCGGTTGTCACGACGGAGTAGATCGCGGCTGGGGCGTCGTTCCGTTCGATTTGCAAGGCGGAAATATTATCGACGGCTTCGAAACGCGTTTGCAAATGGGCGAGCCGCATAATCGTTGCGGCAAATTCTCGACCTCGTATATGAACCTTCAGGCGTTTGTCCGTCGACCCGGCATTGAAAGCGACTATTTCCTCCTCAATCCGATGGAATTTGCCGCCAATACGACCGAGCTTTACCAGATTCTCGCGCACGGGCACTACGGCTTGCAAATGGACGCCGACGCGTGGGATCGTATTATTACTTGGATCGATATGAACGCGCCTTTCCACGGAACGTGGAAGGAATTTGTCGGCGGCGGTCAGGTCGATACTTGGAGTAAGCATCGTAAAGACTTGCTCGCTATGTACGCCAACGTCGTCGACGATTCGGAAGACGCGCGCGGCGAAAAATACGATCCGGCAAAATCGGGCGCTTTGCTCGAATTGGAATGGCTTAAAACGCCCGTCAATCCTTTTGCGACCGATTGGGAGCGCCAAATTCTGAAAGAAGTCGCCGAAGGCAAGCGCGCCTTCCCCGACGGAAACGAGTTGCGCGAACATTTCGAAAAGGAACAAGGCAAAGTCGACGCGCAAGCCGCCGAAGGCAAGCCTCAAGAACGCGATTGGAGGATTCCGAATCGTTACGACTGGGATCGCATCCCGAAGAAAACCGAAGTTTGGGGTATGGGCGAGCCTTACTTGGTTCCGAACGATCCTAACAAAGTCGTTCCGAATCCGAACGACGTCAAAGTCGAAGTTTCCGTCGACGGCGACGAAATGAAAGTCGCGCTTTCGCCCGAAATCGCGTTGACGTTCAAAAAAGTTCCGAACGGCGAGCAAAACGGCGAAAAGGTCGACGATCTTTGGGTCGGCGCCTTCGAAGTTTCCAACGAGCAGTTTGAAGTCTTCGATCCGATGCACGATTCGCGCGTCGAATCGCGTCAAGGCTTGTCGCACGGATTCCGCGGATTCTTCGTCAACTCGCCCGAACGCGCTTGTTGCCGCGTTTCGTGGGACGAAGCGAACGCTTTCTGCGCGTGGCTTTCGGACAAGACGGGCAAGAAATTCCGTCTTCCTTCTGAAAACGAATGGGAATACGCTTGCCGCGCAGGCTCGACGACGCCCTTCAACTTTGGCGATTGGGGCGCGGACTTCTCGCCCTACGCCAACTTGGGCGATCAAATGCTGATCGAATTCATCGCCGACAACTATTTCGTGGTTCGTCGACCTCTTGTCGCTACTTATTACGACGACTGGGTTCCGAAAGACCGCCGTTTCTGCGA
>JAZUGM010000085.1:0-20053 GCA_045641205.1 Thermoguttaceae bacterium | reverse complement strand
CCGACCGACGAACTATGGATAAGCGACAGTTTAGCGCCGATTTGCGTTAAGAGCGAGTTTGTCTTCAAGGAGGCGCCCTTCCCTTCTTGCCACGCGTCGACGATCGCCGAAACGCTCGACGGAACCTTGGTCGTCGCTTGTTTTGGCGGAACGCGCGAAGGCGCGGGCGACGTCGCGATTTGGACGTCGCGCCTTCCCAAAGACGCGACGACGTGGAGTTCGCCGCAAGTAGCCGGCGACGCGGACGGCGACGACGTTCCTTGTTGGAATCCCGTCTTGTTCCAGCCGAGCGAGGGGGCGTTGCGACTCTTCTTCAAACAGGGAAAAGAAATAGCAAAGTGGCAAGGCGTCTTAGTTAGTTCGACCGACGGCGGACAAACGTGGCAAGATAGGCGCGTTTTGCCCGAATTTTTCATTGGTCCTGTGAAAAATAAGCCGGTCGAACTTGCCGACGGAACGATCCTCTGCCCTTCCAGCACGGAACACGACGGCTGGCGCGTCCATTTTGAGCGAATACCGGCTTTTGACAAAACGTGGTCGCGAACGGAAGCCGTCAATACGAAGGAACAAGGCGGCGCGATTCAGCCAAGCGTTCTCTTTCATTGCGACGGACGCCTTCAGGCGATTTGTCGTAACAAAGACGGAAACGGCAAGTTATGGCAGTTCTGGTCAGAAGACGCCGGGCTAACTTGGAGTCGTATGGAGCCGTTAAATCTCCCGAATCCGTGTAGCGGTACCGACGCCGTTACGTTGCGAGACGGGCGGCAGTTGCTCGTCTATAATCACTCAAACGCCAAAACGGGCGGACGTAACGTCCTCAACGTCGCCGTCAGTGAAAACGGCGTCGATTGGAACGCCGTCTGCATACTCGAAAACGCGCCGGGCGAATATTCTTATCCCGCCGTAATCCAAACGCGCGACGGACTCGTTCATATCGTCTACACGTGGCGACGCGAACGAATTAAACGCGTCGTCCTCGATCCGAAAAAAATCGTCGGCGTTCCGATCGTCGACGCCGTTTGGCCAAAAGAAGTTCAATAAGGCGCGTTTCAAGGCGTTTTCGATGAAATGCTTCTGGAGATAGCACGATGAAAAAAAAATATTGCGTTATTCCAACGTCGTTTCTAATATTTCTCGCGTTAGTTCCCGCCGCCTTGACGCAAACGCCGGAAGGAAAGAAATTTGAAGTCTTGGCGCGAGGAGGCGCCCCCGCGATCGCGATCGACGGAACGCCCGTTAGGTCGCGCGTCTTCTTCGGTCGACCGGGTTCTTCGCTCGTTTCCTTAGGACAAGAATTTCAGACGATTCAATTTGATTTCGTCGCCAATCAAGAAAGCCAAGGAAAAGGAACGTTTCATTTTCGGTTTGGAACCAATCCTGGCATAATCGTCCTTGACAATTTTTCAGTCGTTGAAAAGGAAAGCGGTAAAATCGTCGCGGGTGAATACGACTTTGAGCGAGACGAAGATTTGAAGCGTTGGGAAACGTGGCATACGCGATTCAACGACGTCCAAATCGCAAACGTCGGCGTTGAAGAAAACGTCGGAACAAACGACTCGCGCGCGCTTGTCGTTCGCCTGAACGAATTTCCCAAAGAATGGACGCCCGATTTTCACTTGTTTCACCAAAGAACGTTGCAAATCGAAAAAGGCAAGACTTACGTCGTCAAATTCGACGCGCGAACCGACGCGCCTTTCCGTTCGATTACCGTCGACTTCTACCGTCCCGACTCGCCTTCTTACGTCAAATTAGGAACTTGCGGCTCGAGCGTCCTTGCCGAACAAGTCAAATTGGCGGCGTCGGTCGGCGTCGATTTCGTCTCGTTCCTGCCGAACGCTAAAACGTGGCCGCGTTCCGACGGTTCCTACGATTTTGAATCGCTCGACTCCGTGTGCGACGAAATTCTTCGCGCGAATCCGAACGCGTTGTTGATCCCGCGATTGAAAATCGACGCCGACAAAGAGTGGCTCGACGCGCATCCCGACGCGCGCGCCGTCTGGAAAAAAGCAGGAAAAGACCACGACGGGCAAGGCTGGGACTGGGCGTCGCCCGCCTCCCCCGAGTATCGACGAACCGCTTGCGAAACGCTTGCCGCGACGATTCGGCATTTGGAATCAAAATACGGCGATTCTATCGCGGGCTATCATCCTTGCGGACAAAACACTTCCGAATGGTTTACGCCCAATACGTGGACGGCGGGTTACGCCGGATTTTCTGCGGCGGATCGCGTCGCGTTTCGAAAATGGTTGCAAAAGAAATATCAAACTAACGACGCGTTGAAGCGCGCTTGGGGCGATCCGCAAGCGACGTTCAATTCCGCCGAGGTTCCCTCCGTTGAAGAACGCGACGTCTCGCGCCAAAAAATTTACGTCGAGTCTCAAAAACTGCTCGATTTCAACGAATATTGGCAGGAGGCTATGACCGGCGTAATCGTCGACCTTGCGCGAGTCGTCAAACGTGAAACGTCCGGGCGAAAGCTGACTTTCTTCTTTTACGGATATTCCTACGAATTTTCGTCCGTCTCGAAAGGTCCGGCGGCAAGCGCGCATTACGCTCTGCGCAATCTGCTCGACTGCCCCGACGTCGACGTGATTTGTTCGCCGATCTCTTACTCCGACAGACAATTAGGCGGAAGTTGCTCTAGTATGCTCGACGCCGAAAGCGTCGCGCTTGCCGGAAAGCTCTATCTGTACGAAGACGATTCGCGCACCTTTATCGCCCACGCGACGAACTCGCGACTTGCTAGCACGACGAATCTTGAAGACTCCGTTTCCGTTCTCCTGCGCAATTCGGGCGAAAGCGCCTTGCGCAATTTTGGAACGTGGCTAATGGATCTCGGCGGAGTCGGTTGGTACAATTCGTCCGAGCTATGGCGCGCGTCGGCGTCGTTGACGGAGCTTGACCGTTATTTTCTGGAGAATCCGACGCCCTACGCGCCCGAAATCGGCGTCTTTCTCGACGAAAAATCTATGTTAAAATTCTCCGAAGGCGCTAGCGTTTATCCGGCGGTTGGCGCCCTTCGCCAAAAACTCGGGCAAATCGGCGCGCCTTACGCTCAATACGCGTTGGAAGACTTAACGTCGGGTCGAATCGCGCCGCCAAAATTATGCGTCGTGCTGATCTACGACGCGCTCGACGCCCAAACGCGCGAAAAAATCGAAAATATCGTCAAAGGCAAAAACGTTCGCTTACTGTCCGTCGGTTTGATTCCGCCAAGTTTGGAAGAATTACGGACGGCGGCGCAAGAGGCGAACGTTTGGATTTACACCGACAAGCCGTGCGTCGTTTGGGCTAACGAGCCGTTTGTTATGGTCGTCGCGCCGCAAGACGGCGAATACAAGTTCCAAGCGCCGCCGGGTAAAGAGTCGATCGTCGATTATTTTTCAGGAAAACCTCTTTCCTCGGACGGGCGGCTCGTCCTTTCCCTCAAGTTAGGGGACGTTAGAATATTGCGCCTTGAATAAACGATCAAGTTTCCGTTTGCATAAGGAGTTACCAATGAAAAAAATACTGTTGGCGGCGTCCGTCGCCTTTGCATCGTTCCTTTTCCTTCCGTTGCGTTCCAACGCCGACGACGCGACGACCAAAACGACGCGACTCTTGCCGGAACTCGTCAGAATCGCTCACGAAGACGGAGACAAAGTCTTCTCGATTTGCGAAATTTGCGACGGCGAGTCGGAAACGGCGGTCATTCGCGAAAATATCCGTTGTCATAACGCGTATTCGATCGCGAAACTCTTCACGTGTACGACGCTAGGCATTTTGGAAGACCAAGGCAAGCTCGATATCGACGAAAAAATCTATCCGATCCTTCAAGACAAATTCCCCGAAGGATTCGATCCCAAGTGGCGCGACGTCAAACTTTCCGACGTCATTAGGCACCGAACGGGCTTCGGTCCAAATTCCAACCCGCTCGACATAGACGCCGTCGACGCCTCGACTTGGAACCGCGATTTCCTCAATATCGTCTTGTCGCAAAAGCTCGAATACGAGCCCGGAACGGAATATCATTACACCGACGCGACGTTCTATCTTGCCGCAAGAGTCGCGACGGCAAAGGTCGGCGAATCGCTCGACAAAATTATGATTCGCGAATTGCTCGAACCGCTCGAATTCGCCGAATACGCCTTTTCGGCAGACCCCGAAGGCTATCCGATCGCCGCGACGGGCTTGTATACGTCCACTGAAGACATGGCAAAGCTCGGCTTGCTTTACGTACAAGACGGCGTATACAAGGGCAAGAGAATCCTTTCCAAACGATTCGTCGACGAAGCGTTCGAGCGCACGTTTGAATTGTACCCGCTAGGAGACGAAGGCGTCGCTTTCGGCAAGGGCGGAATGAACGGACAAATGCTTTATATGAACCGTAAGACGAAGCGCGTCGTCGCGATTCATTCGTATCGCGCGAATATCGACGCGTTCGTCGAGTTTCTGATCGAACGCGACAAATAAAGGCGCGGCAAATTCGCGTTCGGGACGCGCGTTTCACGGTAAACGACGATCGCGCGTCCGTCCCCGCGTCGCGTTTTTCGTCCAAAATCGTCGCGACCGCAGATCGCATAAGGAATAAAAAGATGGCTCGTTCCGCAAACTATCGAACAGGAAGAACGAAAAAATACGTCGCGTATTTGACGGAGAAAGACGTGGAGATTTTACGTCAAGCGATTATCGATGCGGGCGAAAATTTTACGCACGACAAATTCGTCTACGTAATTTGGTCGATTCTATCCTTTGCGAGGAGTTTTTTCAAGCGTTTTCTTCCGTCGGAAATTTTGAGCGTCGTCAAATTGGAGACGTTGCGACGCCTCCCGACAAAAATGGTTGATAAAAACGGAAAAGAAACGGAAGGCGACCTTTTCTATTTGGTAGACACGATAGACGGCGAAGGTATGATGCTTGTCATACTGCTTGAACACAAGTCGGGCTCGGCGCGCAACGTCGCAATTCAGACTTTGGGCTACGAAGTCGATATGATGAAACGAATGACGCTTGAACGCGATTTTTACCAAAACGCTGAAGGACGCTACCCGGCGCCCTTCACCGTCGTACTGGCGCAATACGACGTTCCGCAGTTGGACGATCTTTTCTATTGGGTCAATGGCGCTCGCCAGTACGGTTCTATCTTCAAATTTCATTTGGTCGATTTACAAAAAGAAAATTTCGACGATATTATTGACGACGAACCGATGCTTTACGTCGCTATGGCGCTTTCGCGTCTTGCGTATCGCGTAAAAGACAAGAAGTGGGACGACGCGCGCGACGAGGAATTGAAAGACGTTTTTTCCATCATACTAAATCGCGATCCGACCTTGCCCGAAAATTTCCCGTACTTCCTCGAAGTTTTAATTAGATATACTTCGTGGTTTACGGAAAAATGCAATTTTAATCTTCAGAAATTTACGGAGAAGCTAATGCAAGACATTCCCGTCAAGAATAGAAAACCTTACAAATCGTTTTTAAGTAGGCTTTTCGGCGATCAAATGCCGGAAGACTACCGAAAACTTGAAGCGAAATATGAAGATTGTTACGTTCAAGTCGAGGAACAAAAAGAACAAATTGCGAAGCAGAAAAAGCAAATTACCCGCAAGGACAAACAAATTACCCGCAAGGACAAACAAATTGTCAAACTCAATTTGGATAAAGAAGCGGCGGCGTTACGCGAATCGATCCTTCTCGACGCGTGTCGACGCTTTAATTCCTCAATTCCGTCGTCGATTATGCAACGTTTGTTCTCAATTACCAAAATTACGGTTCTTTCCAATATTTACGAAGTTCTTCAAACGCGGTCGTCGCTTGAAGATTTCGAACGCGACTTTGATCGTTTAGCGTTCGGAAATTAGCCGACAACGGAGGCAAGAACAACGACGCGTCGTTTGTTACGCGAACTTTTATTTCACGTTTCAACGCGTCTAACGACCAAACATACGTGCAAATTCCCCAAACATTCAAAGAAAAACGTCGAAAAACGACTTTGTTCGTCTTTATTTTAACCAAAGGACAATTTCCCGTGAACGCTTGTAAAAAAACAACGATTATATTATGTTGCTTAGTCGCCGCAGTCTTTTCGTGTTTCGTCGCGACCGACGCGTGCGCGCAAACGTCCAAACGCGCGTACCGCGCGGCGATCGTTAAAGACTGGATGCGTCAAGAACGCGATCTGGGACGTGAAATCGGTTCCGTCGAGGCGTTGCAAGCGGCGGTCGAACGCGCCGAAAATTTCCACGAATGGGCAAGCGACGAAGATTGGGTCGACGAAGAAGCGCTTCAACGCCTTCAGACGCGAGTCGATCAAGCGAAAGCGTATTTGGCTGAATCGGACGACGCCGAAAACGACGATTTCGTTAGCGCCTTTCGTTTTTATCTCGAATTACGAGAAAGCGTCAGACAGATCGCGTTAAGCAACCCGGAAATTAAAGGGCGTCCGATCGCCTTCTTGAAACAAGAGCGGTTCGTGTGGCAAATGTTGCACGAATTCCTCTCTTACTATTATGAAAAATGCGGTATGCGCGGCGGCGGCGTCTACGTCCTGAAAGCGCCGGGCGAATCCTTCGAAACGGAGTCCCTAACCGACGCTTTCCCACGCGGCGTCTTTGAAACGGCGTCCCTCTCTTACGACGCCAAGAGCGTTTACGTCGCCTTTGCCGACTTCTCGAAAGTCCAAGCCGAGGATATGCCGAAAACCGACGTGCGCGCGCTCCAAGGTCTGCCCTACGTCGACGATTTCACGACGAATTACGGAACGATCTCCGACGGAAAATTCCACCTCTATAAGATCAATATCGCCGACAAGTCGTTCGAACAACTCACCGACGGTCCCGCCGACGACTTCGACCCGACGGAAGCCCCCGACGGCTCGCTGGTCTTTATGTCGACCAGACGCGGCGGCTTTGGGCGTTGCCATGGACATTACGAACCCCTCGCCGTACACACGTTGCATCGCTTGAACCCGGATAAGACGGTAACGCGCCTTTCGTGGCACGAAACGAACGAATGGCAGCCGTCCTTCTTGCAAGACGGTCGTATTCTCTATACGCGCTGGGATTACGTCGATCGCGCGGCGTCGCGTCATCACGGTTTGTGGACGACCAATCCCGACGGAACAAATTCGGCGATTTTCTTCGGAAATTACACGTTTGACGTCAACGCATGTTATCAAGGAAAAGCGATTCCAAATTCGAACAAAGTGATGTTTGTCGGCGGCGCGCACCACCTTGACGTCGGAGGTTCCTTACTTGCGTTCGATCCGTCCAAGATGAAATATGATCCGACGACTGGCAAAGACGACCTTGCGTCGATCGAATTTCTCACGCCCAACGTGGAACTGCCCGAAGTCGACGGCGCTACGGATCGCGTTTCGAAGCAGTATTATTACAGCCCTTGGCCCCTTTCGGAGGACGTTTGGCTGACGTCCTACAGTCACGACGCGCTCGGCGGGTATCTCGCCAATACGACGACGTCGGGCAAACTCGGGCTCTATTACGGAGATCGTTTCGGCAATTTGGAACTGCTCTACCAAAACGACGAAAACGACGAGTCGTGCATGTTCCCAATGCCGCTTGTCGAACGCGAAAAGCCCGCCGTTTTGCCCTCTTCTTTGCCCGATAATCCGACGGAAGCCTCGGGGACGTTCGTACTCTCCAACGTTTACGAAAGCCTCTTTCCCTTCCCGAAGAATCGTAAAGTTAAAGAATTGCGCATCGTCCAATTATTGCCGAAACACCCCGGCTACATAAGCAACAATCCGTCGATCGGGCACGCAAACGCGGGCAACGCGCGACTTGTGCTTGGAACCGTTCCCGTCGAAGAAGACGGAAGCGCGCACTTCAAAGCGCCCGCAAACGTACCCGTATATTTTCAAGCGATCGATGAAAACGGAGTCGCCGTTCAATCGATGCGCAGTATCGTTTATCTGCAACCGGGCGAAAATCGCGGTTGCGTCGGATGCCACGAACAGGCGCAAACGGCGTTAACGAACGATCCGTCGAAACGCAGTTTGGCGTCGTTGCGCGAACCGTCGGAACTCAAGCCCGCCCCCGAAAACACGGCGCCCTTCTCTTATCCGTTGTTTGTGCAACCGATTCTTGATCGACGTTGCGTCTCCTGCCACGACGGAAGCGAGGGCAAGCCCGCGCCCCGACTAACGGGCGAAATTACCGACCGTTATACGAAAAGCTACGAAGAGTTGCGTCCTTATTTGCGCTGGTACGAATGGGGCGGCGCGACTTATCGTGAAATTGTCACAATGCCCGGCGAAGTCGGCGCCGATATTTGCCCGCTGTCAAAAACGCTCGACGACGAAAATCACGCCAATATCGGACTGACCGATCAAGAAAAGCGCGATTTGTACTTGTGGCAAGATTTGCTTTCGCCCTTCTACGGAACTTTTGAGCCGGAGGAGCAAGCGAAACAACAACGTGGAGAAGTAATCGAAATTCCCGCGTTGCAATAAAGTCGGAAAAGCGACGCGCCTTGACCTAATCGAACAAAAAGGTTACGATTAAGCGGGATTTTCCCCTTTGCTTAATCGAAACCTTTTGAAAACAGTCAAGATGAGCCGCCCCGTCCTAACGCTTTCCTGCGCGCTTTTCCTGTTCGTCGGACTATTCGCCTTTGCCGAAAACGACGAACAAGGAGAACTCGAACGTGAAAAAACGTCAAGTTCCAACGCGACATTAAGTTCGGCAAGAAAAGGAATGTGGCAAGGAGGAGAAGTCGCGTTAGAATCGATTCCGAAGTCGGACGGATTCGGCTTTAATTCCCTTGCTACAAGCGCAAAACTTGGACTTCCAGCTCCAATTCGCAGGCATTTTCTCTTGATTTCGCCCTCGTTCGCTTGGCGCGACGTCGATTTGTCTTCGTCGCAATTTCTTCAAAAAGACGAATTGACGCTCTATTCCGTCGGCGCGAACGTCGCCTACGTCGTTCCTCGTTCGGAACAACTCCTTTACAACGTCGCGATCGGAGTCTCGTGGAACGGCGACGGTCGCGCAAGCGACGGAGAAGCGGTTCAAGTCTTTGGAACGGGCGTCGCGTTGTGGTCGCCTTCCGACGTCTGGAAATGGACGCTTGGGCTCGCCTATTCAAACAATATCGACTGGGGCGTCGTGCCGATTATGGGCGCGTCGTGGACGCCAAACGAAGATTGGCGCGTCGACTTAACGTTCCCTACGCCGAAAGTTTCGCGAAGACTCAATATTTTCGACGCGTCCGACGACGTTTCCTATTGGTTCTATTGCGGCGGCGGTATCGCGGGTTTTTCCGGAGTCTTCGAACCCGAAACGGAGTCGGCGTCGCGTTCCGTCGCCAAAGTCAAATATTCGGGCTGGAGACTTTCGACAGGATTGGAACGAAAAACCGCGCAAGGAATAGGCGGCGCGGTTGAAGCGGGCGCGACTTTCGGACAAAAATACGAACTCGATTCGTTGCAGGGACAGTATTGGCGCGAAAAACGCCGACCGGGCGCGAATCTACTCTTGAAAACGAAGGTCGCTTTCTAGAGACCGTTTGCTGAAAGACGCTTCTCGAAGTCGCTCAGACTTCTATAAATGATCGCAAAAGAAAAAGAAAAAAACGACGTCGGTTATTCCTAATATACCAAAAGACAAAGATAAAATTACATTTTTTTCTTAACACAATCGAAAGCTCTTGCGTTCGTTCTAACGTAAGATATAATATTATAGTCGGTTAGATCATAATATCGGTAATCTACTTTATAATCGTTTGTAAAGGTAAGCTACCGTCGAAGCGGACGTCTTGAAGGCGCGGACGCTCCAATTTTAACCAACAAGGAACAAACAAGAAAATGAACTGTAAATTTTTGATTACGGCGTCAACGGCGTTCGCGCTTCTTTTGATTGGGAGCGTCGCGCCGAGTCGCGGCGCGTCAAGCGTTTCAAACGTTCTATTAAGCGAAGACGGTAAAACGTTGCTCAACGTCGTCGATCAACGAAACGCCAAAACGTTCTTCATTCCCGACTCCGTCGAACAAATCAAAGGCGGAGCGTTTATCTCT
Source organism: Thermoguttaceae bacterium (assembly GCA_045641205.1). Classification (GTDB taxonomy): domain Bacteria; phylum Planctomycetota; class Planctomycetia; order Pirellulales; family Thermoguttaceae; genus RUG369. The sequence continues at coordinate 10,041 of JAZUGM010000085.1, read as the reverse complement.
TGCGATTCGTTGCTGGAATTTCAAGTTTCGGTAAATAATCCCCGCTTTAAAACGATCGACGGCGTTCTCTTTTCCGCCGACGGCAAGACGTTGGTCGCGTATCCGAAGGGCAAGGGAAAAAAAGAGAGCGTTTACCGCGTGCCCGACGGCGTTGAAACGATCGGCGAACACGCGTTTAACGTCGTTCTTTCTCTTGAAAAGCTCGAATTTCCGAACTCGCTAAAGACGATCGAAAATGGAGCGTTTACGTGTATGTCGCTGACGTCGCTCGATTTGCCCGAGTCGCTAACGACGATCAGAAAGGGCGCGTTCGCTTATTGCGTCGCGCTCAAGTCGGTCAAGTTCCCCAAGTCGCTGACGTCGATCGGCGCCAACGCGTTTTTCAACGATTCTTCGTTAACGTCGGTCGATCTGCCCGAATCGGTCGAAGAAATCGGAAAGAGCGCGTTTGGATTCTGCTCCAAGTTAAGGGCAATCAACGTTTCGGCGAATAATCCAAACTATAAAAGCGTCGACGGCGTTCTATTCTCCGCCGACGGCAAAACGTTACTCGCGTATCCGATCGGGAACGAAGAAACGACTTATCGCGTTCCAAACGGAGTCGCAACGATCGACGTCGACGCGTTTTACGGCGACAATTCGCTAACGTCGGTCGAGACGCCCGAGTCGCTCGAAACGCTTGGAAACAACGCGTTTGGCAGTTGTTCCGGGTTGACGTCGGTCAAATTGTGCGAAGGATTAAAGACGATCGGTGAAAAAGCGTTTCTTTATTGCCGTTCGCTAACGTCGATCGATTTGCCTAAATCGCTCGAAAAGATCGGCGCCAGCGCGTTTTACGGTTGTCTCGCGCTAACGTCGGTCGAGTTGCCCGAAGGCTTGAAATCGCTCGACGAAGGCGCCTTCGCGCTTTGCGATTCGCTAAAGTCGGTCGAATTGCACGAGTCGCTCGAAACGGTCGGCAAAGGGGCGTTTTTATTCTGTTCTTCGCTGACGGAAATTAACGTTTCGGCAAATAATCCGAATTACAAGAGCGTCGACGGCGTACTTTTTTCCGTCGACGGCAAAAGGCTAATGGAATATCCCGCAGGTAAAACGGGCGAAACGTACCAAGCGCCCGACGGAGTCGAAACGATCGACGAACTTGCGTTCGCGCTTTCTCGTTCGTTAAAAACCGTCGTTTTACCCGAGTCGACAAAAAGCGTCGGAGAGGGCGCGTTTGACAGGTGTTTTTCTCTCGGCTCGATAGACCTGCCCGAATCGCTCGAAAGCATCGGAAGCGGCGCGTTTTCCCATTGCGAAGCGCTAACTTCGATCGATTGGCCCGACGCGACGACAAGCGTCGGCGAAAATACGTTCGCGTTTTGCGTTAAGCTGAATTCGATCGAATTGCCCGACGCGCTTAAGACGATCGGCGCCAACGCGTTTTTGAAATGTCGCTCGCTGGAGTCGATCGATTTGCCGAAGTCGCTTGAAACGATCGGATTCAGCGCGTTCTCAGATTGTTCGTCGCTGAAAACGTTCGACTTGCCCGAATCGCTCGCGTCGATTAGAAGCTCCGCGTTCTTCGGTTGTTCTTCGTTGGAGTCGGTCAAATTACCGAACTCGCTAACGACGATCGAAAGTGGAACGTTTCGTTCTTGCACGTCGCTGAAGTCGGTCGATTTACCCAAGTCGCTAACGACGATCAAAGACTCCGCGTTTTCACATTGTTCAGAGCTAACGTCGCTCGACTTGCCCGAATCGCTCGAAGAGATCGGAGAAAACGCGTTTTACAAATGTTCGAAGCTAACTTTGAACGCCGCGCGCGACGCCGTTGCGGAAGAATGCGCGCAAGAAGAATAAACGCAATTCCAAGCGCGCTAGAATTAACGCCTTAGGCGCGGCGTCGACGCGTTTTCGAACGTCGTGTCGCGCGGCTTGTCGCAACGAACGCGATCAAATTCGAGTATGCGTTTATGGAAAGCCGCGTATCAACGATACGCGGACTGTTTCGACTTGTGAAAGCGCAATTCGAAGACGTCGGTTTAATGCTCTTAAATCAAAACTACGCTTCCAACGACTTGCCGAACGTAAAAAAACTTTCAATGTATTAGCTTTTCACTGTTCGCGACGCATTTTCGGTAATTCAACGAATCCACGTATCGTTGATACGCGGCTTTTCGTGAACACTTACAAATTCGACGAATCGCGTCGTTGCGTTCCTCGTTTATTCCGCGTCTTTTTTGGGATTCTTCTGGCGCCGTTCTTCAATCATATCAAACGTATATCTTCTCATTTCGCCGGTGGAAGGAACGGTTATGCGTCGTGTTTTATCGTCCTCGATTCTTATCTCGTTTGGTTCCGGCAAAGGTTCGGAAATCACGTCGTTCGCTTGACCGTCGCGCGAATCCCAAGACGCTTTCAATCGTAAATAATCCCAATAATATTCTCGTTCCCGTCGATATTGTTCTTCAAGGAAACGTCGTTCGTCGGGCTCGAATCGTTCGCGACTAACCGTATATCGGATTCTTTCCTTCCCCATAACCTGAACGCCTTCCGACGTGAAACCGACAAGATATAATTCGTCGGGAAAAGAATGGCAAGCGTCGGAAAGATTGGTTTTGATTCGATAAAAGGACGATAGGTCGCCAAGTCTTTCCGCTCTTCGCGTCCAGCGCGTCGTTTCAAAATATTCTCTCCGAAAGCGATAAGGTTCAAAGTCTTCTCCGAACTGTCGTACCCCACTCGTCGTGAGCGCGTTGGTCCAAGAGAAAAAACCAACCGCTTCGTTTGCGCCGTAATGGTTGGGAGCGCGATATTTCGGCTTCAACACGAAGTTCTCCATATTGTCGGGAGAAGATTTGTCGACAAAAACGTCGTCGGATAAGAGAACGTCGCCGTTCGGATTCATCCAGTCGACCAATTTTGTTTGTTCGATAAGATAGCAAAGTTCGGATCGTTCCCCCAAGATCGAAGAACTACCGTCCGTCAAATCGGCGAAGGAAAGCGAATGATCGTCCCGAAAAAGTCCGTTCGATCCGTAAAACAGAACGTAGGAAGTTTTCCCTTCGTTTTTCGACGAACGCGCTACTCTTGGACAACGATAGACCGAAGGACAACGACTATGAAACTGCTTGTTCCATTCGCTGTCCCAAGGCTCGTCGAGACGAATTTTATCGTACAGTTCCTTTTCGCCCAAAAAAGGCAACAGAAGAACGCGCCAGCTGTGCAACTTCGTTTCAGGCGAATTTGCCGGATGACTCCAAACCGGCGGCAAGCATCCCCAGTACGCGTCGTAGGCTCGAAACGCTTCGTCAATTCGATATAAATTCTTCTGGCATATCGAGCCGGAATCTTTTTCCGTAAAGGCGTTTCGAATATTCAACGCGAAGCGAACTACTTTAAGCGTCGCATAAGTCGCGACGAACGCGACTAAGACGACGCCGAGAAGACCAAGAATCGCCGCGGCGCTAAGGCGGCGCTCGTACGAAAACTTCTTAAACAATCCCATATTACCGCCTTTCCTTTGGTTTTCAGCGTCGTTTCTAAAACGCCGCGCGTTCTTTATTTTGCGTCGTTTCCTTCTTCAGCGTCGGACTCTTGCAATTCCTCGTCCTCTTCTTCCGACGGATCAAGCATTTTACGCAACTCGAGCGCGGCGGCGCGCTTGGGGAAGTTCGAACGATGAGAAAGCGCAAGATTGACAAGATTGAGCGCCAAACTTTGGTCGCCGCGAACGTTCGCTATTTCCGCCAAGTAATAAACGGAAGTCGCGGAAGCGCGACCGGATTGCAACATCGGCTGGAAGATCGCGTCCGCTTCTTTGGCGTTCCCCGAAAGAAAGAGCGTCCACGCGTAAGTCCCGGCAAAATCCGCCGAATCGGGATTCGTGCGGTAATTTTTCGCGGCGATCGTTCGCGCGCGCGTCAATTTCTCTTTGTTGTTCTGATCCAAAAGCGCAAGAGCCAGCCCGTTCGACGCTTCGGAATTAGAGTCGTCTAAAAGCGTCGCGTTGCGAAAATTCTCTTCCGCGATCGCGTATTGACTCGCGTAAAGGGCAAGCCAGCCCGGAAGAAGCCAGCGATTTATGTCGTTTTCGTCGTTGGCCGACTCAAATTCTTGAATAATCGACGTCGCTTCTTCGATCATATTCCAGCGCAGATAAAGACGCGCGACTTGAGCGCGTTGCGCGTTCGTCGCGGCGCTCAACTTGTCTGCGGAAGAGGCGAGCCGCGCCTTTCCTTCTTCAACGCGGTCTTCGCGATCAAGAACCGACGGAACCTGCAACCAGCCGGGCCAAAGCTCGGAATTGAGCTTCGCCGCTTCGTCGAACGCAAGTTCCGCCCCGTCGAAATCGTTCAGTTTCATCGACAAATAACCAAGATTCCAACGCGCGGTAGGATTCGCCGGATTGACGTCGACAATCTTTTGGACAAACTCTTTCGCCGTTTCGTATCGACCTCGCGCTTCCGCAAGATTGGCGCGCGCGCTTAACGCTTCTTCCTTCAAATACGCCAAACGAGACGTCGATTCCGAATGTTGCTTCGGATATTCTTCGGTCAAGCGTTCCGCGCGTTCGAGCAAAAGCTCCGCTTCAAGGTAACGACCTTCTTTGACGTCTATGCCCGCAAGTTGCAAAAACGCTTCGGGATCGGTCGGATAGTCCTCGGCGGTCTTCTCAAGGGATCGTCGCATTTCAAGAAAACGTCCCGCGTGCGAATGAAGCAACGCGAGCAGAACTCCGGGCGGATCCGAATCTTGATTCGAATCGTAAACCTTCGTAAAAAGATTATACGCGCCGTCGACGTCCCCGCCGATATACAAGTCGATCGCCGCCAACGCGTCGGGATTCGCTTGAGCTTCCAACGACTCGACGATATTTTCGACGTTAGAAGCCTCTTCTTGCGCCGTCGCGACTTGAGCGGCAAGAAGCGAGACGGACAAAACCAACGAGAACGCCAAGCGTCTTCGCAAGGCGTCAAAGAACAAATTCATAGTCGTTTCCTTGTCAACGTTAATCGACCTAAACAAACGCCTCGAGTAATACGCGTCGTTCGATATTACGGACGTTTCCTTTCAAATTATACTCTCCAAATCCCCAAGAGCCAAGTAAAAAACGCCCTTTGATTCGATTTGAACCAAACGACGTTTTTTCCCGACGCTCGTCGTCTTACAACGCGGGCTTCTTCGTCAACTTCAAACCGCCGATCAGCCCGGAAGGAAGAAGCTGTTCGTCGCCGACGCCCCACATCGGATTAGACGTGCGCGTAAATCGTTCCTTTTCGGGACGAGACGCGTCGCCAATGAGACGGTTGCACCACAAATTAGCGACGGTAATTTTCAGCGCATTGCGCGTCGGCTTGAGTAACTCGCGTGGAATCTCGACGCGATAGGGCGCGACCCAAGCGGTTCCGATCGCGACGCCGTTAAGCTCGACTTTCGCCATTACTTGCACGTCGTCGAACTCGAACGAATAATCTTCCTCTTGAGAAATTTCGCGCGGCAAATCGAACGTCTTTTCGTAGACCGCCAACCCGGAATAATATTTCAAATAGTCGTCCGATTCCTTCGACCAGTCATTGAGAACGTCAAATTGAACGATTTTCGCGCGTCCTTCCTCAAAATCGCGATTTGCGGACTCGTTTTGACAAAATCGAACCGTCCAGTCTTTCGAAAGGTCGACAAATTCCGTCGTTTCGCGCGGCGCAAACAAACTCGAGGTCGTCGGCAATTCCGACGATTCCTCCGCGCCAAAAACGACAAACCAACTTTGCGACGGCTCAAATTGAATCGGAACGATCAAGCGTCCGTCTTCTTCGCGCAGGTCGTCGACGCGATAACGTCGTCCGTTCAAGGGATTCCAAAGTTGCGCCGACTTGCCGGAAACGCGAAAAACGCACTCGGTCGACTGTTCGACGTCAAGTCTGTTTCCAACGTAATAAAAATCGACGTCCCCGTCGATATGACGAATCCAGCGCAAATCGCCGTTCGTCTCAAAATCAGGCGCGACATTCAACGCGCGCAATCGTTCGACGATTACGTTCCACGTCGGATAGGTCGAATCTCTATCGAATTGAGGCGACAAATCGACGTTCCAAGGCGCCATATTATACGCGCCAAGTTCGGCGACAAGCGACTCGTCTTCGTTCGTCCAGCTTGGGTCGGTCGAGATTTTCAACGCGTCGTTAATTTGCAAGCACGCGATCAAACCCGCCGGATTCGGCGAGCTTCCTTCGTTGAGAACTTCGATTTTGACAAGATTGGAACCCGATCTAAGCGCCTCGGCTAACGGAAAAACGTCGGGCGAATGAAAATTGTTCCCTTCGCCGACTTTCACGCCGTTGACGTAAAGCGTATAAACGTTGTCGGCGGTTGCGACGGCAAACGCGTCGCTAAAATCAACGTCGGCGGACAAATCGAACGTCTTATAGAAAACGCGACGTTCTCCGGCGGGCGCGTTCATATTCGAACTCGCCCAAATCCATTTCGCGTCTTTAAGCGCCAATCGTCGATCTTCGCGTTTTTGAACTTGAAAACTCGGATCGAAAGGCGCGTTCTCCCCTTTCCAGATAGAATAGACGATTCGCGCAAGTTCCGCGTCCGCGTTCGGATAATCGACAAGCGTCGGAACGCGTTTCGGCGCCGACCCGATTACGGGAACGCCCGCGTCGACAAGTTCTTTCAACTTCCGCGCCAAGTCGAGCGTGATTTCGTTGGTCTTAGGAAGAACCAAAAGCGAATAGCTAGCGCCGCTAGGAAAGACGATCTTGCCCTTTTCCGCGCGCGCCGATTCGATCAACGTTTGAGGACAACAGCCGTCGAAATTGTACTCGCGCTTGTCCTTAAACTCGCCCGGCTGGAACGCGGAAGAAGGCGCTTCAAACACGGCGGGCGCGCCCTCTTGATCCAAGAACAACACGTCGGCGGAAACGCGTCCGCGTTGTAAAAGCGACTGAACGCGCGCTATAAAGCGGCAATAATCGCCGACAAGTGGAAACCACGTGTTCGTGCGGTCGAAATGCGTTCCGTGAATTCCAAGCGACAAGCCGGGCGCGTCGGAATTCGGCTGGGCGCACATACGATGGAAAATCAAACGATTCACGCCCGCGCAAAACGCCCAGTCGGCTTGGCGTTTGGTCAAGCCGGGATGCTGACGCCAACGGTCGTTCGCGGTCGTGAAAGATTCCGCGCCGACGATCCGTTTCCCCTCGACATGTGCGCTCGACGCCGCCTCGATTACCGTAAAACTGGAGTCGATTCCATAGCCTTTCGCCCAAAATTCGCACATCGGAACGTCCGCCGCGCGAAAAAGATACAAATCGCCCGCAGGGTTGAGATCGTAACATTCTTCCGAAAAGGACGCACCCCGCTCGGCGCCAAGTTTCTTCATACGTTCGACGTTGTTTTCGTAAGTCAACTCTTGCGCCGTGCGTCGCAAATCCCAGAGAAAACGCTCCGTCTTTTCAACGCTTTCGACGGGCGTTCCAAACATAGCGGGCGTCCAAGGAAGAGGATCGTAACCGCGCTTCTCGATAAATAGACTACGAAAATTTTCCGACCAGTTTTGCGAACTCATCTCCCAACTGTCGTGATGAATCGCCGAAAATTTCGCGACGTCGAGCAATTTGGCGTCAAAGTTGGCGAAATGTTGATCGATTCCAGACGGTTCGAATTTGTCCGATTCTAAGCCGAGCCCGGCGGCGGGAGCGGGACGAGTCGTTTGACCCGTTACGCGACGTCCTAAACGCAAAATCGTCCAATCGCCCTCGGGCGCGTTCCAACGAAAACGACCTTGCTCGTCCATATGTTCGGAGACGTCGATTATCGAATCAAAAGGCACGACCGCGTCTTGCAACGATTCGACCGTCTTCGAATCGTCCGTCGACGGTATTAAATACGGCTTGACGCCCGGCTGAGAAGAATAGGTCGGACGAAAAACAAGCGCTTTCTCTTCCCAATCGGGCAACTTGGCGTCGCTCTTCGGAGTGGGATAAGCAAGAACGGCGACATCGAGATAGAACTTGCGCCAAACGTCCTCGCAAGGTCCAAGCGAACCCGCGCCGAAATACGGAACGCGAGGTTCCGGGACGGGCAAAAAAACGTCGATCGTTTTGCCGCCTTGAACGCGCGTTTCAGACGAACGCAAATGTTGCATCGAACGTTCGGGCGAAATCCAAGGTCCGCCGGCGCCGCACCAGCCTGGTCCGACGCTCGTCGTCAATTCGATTCCGCGCTTGCTCGCTTCTTGAGTCGCAAAAGCCCAGCAATCGAGCCATTCGGGCGTCATATAACGGACGTTGCCCTTCGGTCCGCCAAGATCCGCCTCCATTACGATCGCGCGTCCTAGCCCGGCGGATCGCATCGCCTCCAAGTCGGTCTTCATTCCTTCCTTGTCAAGATTGGAATCCATAAAGAACCAGTAGACGCCGGGCTTGGCGGCGTCGGAAGGATTGACAAACGCGTCGAGGAGATCGTCGCCGCGAGATTCGAACGGCAAAAGCGCGAAAAGAACGAACGCGACAAAGTACGCGGCGCGCGTTATTGGGGACAATATGGACGTCAAATCTTCCTCCAAACATAACGACGATAGTTCGACGTAAAAAAAGCGTAAAAAAAGCGTAAAAAAGACGTCAACGTCTTCGAAACATACTAAAGAGCCGACGGAAAAAGCCGCGCTTTTCCAACTTGGCGTCGACTTCGACCTCGTTCGCGTCCCTCGCGTCGAACGTCTCCGAAGCCTCTTTTTCACAAGGTTTAGACGTTTCGGCGTCGCCGGAGGTCTTGTTCTCTTCCTTTGTCTCGACGACCTCCGACGTTCCCTCGACGCGCTTAGACGCTGTCAAAAGCGCTTTGAAACGATCGTCTAAGGGTCCAAATTCGAGTTCGTCGTCGGAAGAAACGTCCGATTCTTTCGGTTCTTCGCTCGTCAGATCGTCGGGCTCGTTTTGTGCGCGCTTGGCGTCGCCGTCGACTTGGACTTTATGATCGTCTCGCGGAGCCGCAGTCTCAAATCGAACTTCGGAACCGTCGGACGACTCGGACGCGTTCGACTCGCACGACTCGACGTCGATTATTTCGTCGCGAACGCGAGGATTCGTACCAAGCGAATTAACGGTAATGGAACTTGAAGAAGGCAAAATAAAGATAGGATCGTCGTCGTATTCTTCAAATTCGTCGAAGGAATCGAAAGGAGAACGCGCATCCGCTTGACTCGCTTCTTCGACGACGGATTCGACGGCTTCGAGCGGGGATTCGAACTCGGTTAGCTCGGAACTTTCCTTTTCGCGCGTTGAAGCGGCGGCGTCTTCTGTTGCATCGGAACCGTTCAATGGTGAAAAACGAGCGTCGCCCGACGCTTCGTCCGTCTCGCAAAGCGCCTTCGCGATCTCGGGAGTCGACGCGTCCTCTTCCTTATAAAGCGTCGACGACTCGTCAAAAGTTTCGTCGAGCGCGTCGACGGGCGCCGAATCCAGCTCCCCGCCCTTCGCAATTATTTCAGACGAATCGACGGATTTGAAAGCGTATGATTCAAAGGACGAATCTTCTAATATTGATTCGTCGTCGAACTCCTCGGAAGCGTCGTTAGCGTCTATTTTCAAACCTAAATCGACGACGGATTCGCTTTCCTCCTCTAGCGCGCCTTCGGATTCAACCAAAGGTTCCGCGTCCATTTCAACGGAAGACTCTTCTTCAAGAGAATCAGATTCAACGGCGGGCTCGATTTCTTCCGCTAGCGACTCATCGGATTCAACCCAAGGTTCAGCGTCCGTTTCAACGGAAGATTCTTCTTCTAAAGCATCGGATTCAACGTCGGACGCGTATTCGTCCTCTAGCGTCCCCTCGGGTTCAGCAAAAGGTTCCGCGTCCGATTCAACGGAAGACTCTTCCTCAAGAGAATCAGATCCAACGTCGGGCTCGCTATCTCCCGCTAGCGACTCATCGAATTCAGCAAAAGGTTCCGCGTCCGTTTCAACGGAAGACTCTTCCTCAAGAGAATCAGATCCAACGTCGGGCTCGCTATCTCCCGCTAGCGACTCATCGGATACAGCAAAAGGTTCCGCG
>JAZUGM010000084.1:0-2582 GCA_045641205.1 Thermoguttaceae bacterium | reverse complement strand
TTTATTTTGCTCAAAACCCCCCTCGACGGTCGACGCCAAGGAAGGTTTAGAGTATAATTACAGTCGGCGCGGTTTGACGCTTGCGCCTTTTGTGAATATCACCAGTTTATTTGTTATTTCGTCGTTCGAAACGTCGACGTTTTGCAAACGACGGCAAAGGATAGAGTTCAATGCGTTCCGATTTAGTAAAAAAAGGCGTTAATCGCGCTCCTCACCGCGGTCTTCTCCGCGCTTGCGGAGTTTCCGAAGAAGAATTTGATCGTCCGTTTATCGCGATCGTGAGTAGTCGCGTCGACGTCATTCCGGGGCATGTTCATTTGGAAACGGTCGCGGAATACGTCGCGGAAGAAGTTCGCAAGGCGGGCGGCGTTCCCTTCGTTTTCAATACGATCGGCGTTTGCGACGGCGTGGCGATGGGGCACGACGGTATGAAATACTCGTTGGCGAGCCGCGAAATTATCGCCGACGCGGTTGAAACGATGATCAACGCCCATAAATTCGACGGTATGATCTGCATTCCGAACTGCGACAAAATCGTGCCCGGCATGCTGATGGCGACGGTTCGTTGCAATATTCCGACGATATTCACGAGCGGCGGTCCGATGGAAGCCGGACGCACGGTCGACGACAAGCCTCTCGATTTGATCTCGATTTTCGCGGCCTCGGCGGGCGTCGAAAACGGTAAAGCGTCCGCCGAAGACTTGCTCGAGGTCGAACGCAAGGCTTGTCCGACGTGCGGCTCCTGCTCGGGTATGTTCACCGCCAACAGTATGAACTGCCTGTGCGAAGCGCTCGGAATCGCGCTTCCTACGAACGGCACGCTCCTCGCGACTAGCTTTGATCGTCGCGATTTGTACGCTCGCGCCGCCAAGCGCATCGTCGAAATGGTCAAGATTCTCGACGCTCGCGAAAAAGTCGCGTCGGGCGAATTGACGAAAGAAGCGGCGGCTAAAGAGAACGGATTCAGTTGTCCTTGCGCGCTCGACTTCCCAATTCTTCCGAACGATATTATCACGCAAAAATCGATCGACAACGCGATGATTCTCGATATGGCGATGGGCGGAAGTACGAACACGATTCTGCACTTGCTCGCGATCGCCAACGAAGCAGGACTGAATTACTCGCTCAAGCGCTTCAACGAACTTAGCGCCACTACTCCGCATATTTGCAAAGTCTCGCCCAGTTGCGACTATCATATCGAAGACGTCCACAACGCGGGCGGCATTCATACGATTCTTGGCGAATTGCGTCGCGCGGGCGTCCCGTCCTTCGATTACGACGCCCCGACCGTTACCGGCAAGACGATCGGCGGAAATATCGACGATTACGATCTGCGCGGCGAGAAAGTTACGACGGAAGCGCGCGAAGTTTACGCTGTCGAGCCGAGCAAAAAGCGCAACCAGCCCGCGCTGAGCGTCAAGAGAAATTGCAAGACGGTCGACGAACTGAAATTGAGCTTCGATCCGAAAGACTGCATTCGCGAATGCAAAAACGCGTATCGTCAGGCGGGCGGGTTGACGATTCTGTTCGGCAATCTTGCGCCTAACGGAGCGGTCGTCAAGACGGCGGGCGTGTTGCCGCAAATGATGAAACATTCCGGACCTGCGGTTATCTTCAATTCGGAGCCGGAAGCGTATCAAGGAATCGTTAGCGGCAAAGTCAAGTCGGGCGACGTCGTGGTCGTGCGTTACGAAGGCCCCAAAGGCGGACCGGGCATGCAAGAAATGCTCGCCCCGACCGCCGCGATCAAGGGCGTCAAGTTGGACGATTCCGTCGCGCTCATTACCGACGGTCGTTTCTCCGGCGGCACGGCCGGCGCGTGCATCGGACATATCAGTCCTGAAGCGGCGTCGGGCGGTCCGATCGCGTTCATTCAAGACGGCGATATTATCGAAATCGATATTCCGAACGAATCGATCAACGTCAAATTGACCGCCGAAGAGTTGGCGAAGCGCGCGGAAGGGTTCAAAGCGCCCGAACCGCGTTATAAGACCGGCTATCTCGCGAAATACTCGAAGTTGGCGACAAGCGCGGATCGCGGCGCGATCTTGAAGTGGGATTGAGTTTGAACAGTTCTTTGTTTGACTCGCGTCAAGGACGCGCTTCCGTTGGAACGCGTCCTTAGATTGTTTTTCGTCTATGTTGCGTCGCGCCTTTTTTCTATGATCTTTTACAGAACGCCGGATTTAGAGGCGTTGAAGGCGTCGATTTCGTTCGCTTTCCCACAAAAAAGAACGTAATCGTTCGCGCAAAATTCTAAACAAGTTCGCGTTGGAATCGATTCAAAAAGCGCGCGCTTTCGTAAATAATTACTAGGAAACAAATTTCAATGAACGAACTTCAAGACCGCCAAGCCTCGGCAAACGTCGACGATTCGGAACGGTACTCGCTTTCTTCGCGTTTCGAATTTGAGTCCGTCGTCAAAGTTTTAAAGGAACGTTTTCCAAATTTCCCCGACGACTCGCCCGCGTTGGCGCCCCTTTCGCCCGCGCTTGAACCTGAAGCGTTGCGTCAAATTTTTAGCCTCGTTTGCCGCGCGCCTTCCTTCGAGAATTTTTGCGACGAGTTGAACGCGTTTTGGG
>JAZUGM010000083.1:0-12803 GCA_045641205.1 Thermoguttaceae bacterium | reverse complement strand
GAATAAAGTCGACAAAATTTTTCTTTCGGGTATTTTTCTTTGTCAAAAGACAAATTTCTCGCAAACGGGCGTTTTTTTATTTGACTTGTCGTTTGAAATCACTATAGTATGCTCCGACGGTATGTTTTCGACGAATTGACGCGCGTTTTTTTGTCGATTTAGTCGATTTAGTCGATTTGGTCGGAGATTTGGCGCCGCTTTTTGTCGATTTTTCGACGATTTGCAAAATAGCGGCTTCGTTTATTTGTTCTTTAGAAAGGTTAGAAATGCGGAAAACGCTTCCTATTTCGGCTCGTTTCATCGGACTGTTAGGTCTGTTGATCGTTTTGTCGTCCTCCGTCGCGTTCGCACAAAATCTGGCGACGACCCTTGAAGATCGCAATATCGATCGCTATAAGCAACAAGCCGAGCGTATGGCGCAAGGCGACGTCGATATTTTGTGGGTCGGCGATTCGATCACCCACTTCTGGGAAGGAAACGGCAAGGCGGTTTGGGATAAATATTACGGCGCTCGTAAAGCGATGAATTTCGCAATTAGCGGCGACCGCACCGGGCACGTCCTTTGGAGAATGGCGAATTCCCCTATGGACAAAATCGATCCGAAAATGACGATCGTGATGATCGGCACCAATAATATCGGGCACAAAAAAGGCAACGGCGAAATGCACAGCACGCCCGCCGAAACGGTCGAAGGTATTCAAACGATCGTCGACCAGTTGAAGGAAAAATATCCGACGACGAAGATTTTGTTGCTGGAAGTCTTCCCGCGCGGAAATAAGCCCGACGATCCCTTGCGTCTTGCAGTCAACGACATTAACGCCGGTCTGGAAAAAATTTATGCCGACGGCGCCGTTGAAAACGTCAAGTTGTATAGCATTAACGACCTGTTCCTGACGAAAGACGGAATTCTGCCCCCGGAAATTATGCCCGACTTCCTGCATCCGAACGCAGCCGGTTATGAAATTTGGGCGAAAGCCGTCGAACCGATGATCGCCGACGTCTTGGGCGACAATCCCGTCGATTGCCAACCTGTTCCGCGCGACAAAGAAGCGTGGTGGAACGAGCGTTTCGACGCCAACAACGAAGTCCTGAAAAACGGCGACGTCGATATTCTTATGGTCGGCGACTCGATCACGCACGGCTGGGACGGCGCCGGTAAAGACGTTTGGCAAAAGTACTACGGCGATAAGAAAGCGATTAATCTTGGCTTTGGCGGCGATCAAACGCAACACGTCCTTTGGCGCTTGGAACACTACGATTTCAGTAACGTCAGCCCGAAAGCCGCCGTTTTGCTCATCGGCGTCAACAATACTTGGGGACGCGATCGCGCTCCGCAAAACGTCGCGCTGGGTCAACGTAAAATCGTCCAAAAGATGCGCGCTTTGTTCCCGAATATGAAGATTTTCGTTTTGCGCGTCTTCCCCTGCACAAACCGCGACGATCAACAAGCGACGATCGACGCCATTAATGAATTCACGCCGTTCTATATGCGCGATATTCCGAACGTCGAAGTTCTTGACATTGGCAAGGTCTTCTTGAACAAAGACGGCGTTCTGACGAAAGAGATTATGCCCGACTTGCTTCACCCGAACGCCGTCGGTTACGAATCTTGGGGCGCCGCGCTCTATTTGCCTCTTGAAGAAGCGACGAAATGAGCGTCGTTCGTCTCTGTTGATCTTGTCGAGCGCGACTCCTTGACGCGTTCGACTGATCGCCTCGTTCGAACCCAACCGCCGAATTTCATTCGGCGGCTTTTTGGGCGCGTATGCTTCCAAAAGGACGTCCGAAAAACGACGTCTGCAAACTGAACCGCGTCCGACCGCAAACGCTTTGAATTGCTTTAACAAGAAAGTTGACGTTTATCAATGAAAATCGCTCTTTGCAACGAAATGTACGCGCGCTGGTCGATCGAAAATCAATTCGAAGCGTTTGCCGCGTGGGGTTACGACGGCGCGGAATTGGCGCCCTTTTCGCTCGATCCTAGTTTCGTCGACGGGTCGTCTTCCGTTATGTCCCTTGCGCGCGTCGACGCTTCGATTCGCCGTCGTATCGTCGCAAGCGCGGCGTCTACCGGCGTCGCCGTCTCCGGGCTTCACTGGATTCTCGCAAAAACGACCGGCTTTCATATTACGACCGACGACGCGGAAACGCGACGCGCGACGGCGCGTTATCTTGGCGAACTTGCCGAATTTTGCGCTGAACTAGGGGGAACTTATATGGTTCTCGGCTCGCCCGGTCAACGCAACGTCGGAGACGCTCAGCTCTATGCGCGCGCCGTTGAAAACGCGGTCGAGGTCGTTTCGTCGGTCTTGCCGACGCTTGAAAAGACGGGCGTCGTTCTCGCGCTTGAATCGCTCGCGCCGACCGAAACGAACTTCTGGACGACCGCCGCCGAAACGCTCGATTTTATGGAAAAATTAGGCGCGCCGAAAAACGTCGCGCTTCATCTCGACTGTAAGGCGATTTGCGGAGGAGAGAAGGGAACCGTTCCCGAAACGATCCGCGACGCGTCGAAAAGAACAAAACTAGTCACGTTTCACGCCAACGACGCCAATTTACTCGGACCTGGTTTTGGCGAACTCGACTTTAAACCGATTTTAGAGGCGCTAAAAGACGTCGAGTTCGACGGCTGGATCGGCGTCGAACCTTTTGTTTACGAGCCGGGAATCGTCAAATTGGGTAGAGAATCCGCGCGGTATTTGAGAACTTGGCTATAGTTGGTCGACGCGGCGCGTTTGTTTCTTTTTTCATTATATTTATGATTTTTCCTCGACGAGGCAAAAATGAACGATTTTCCATCGACGCAGGGCTCCTCCGAATTTGTCGTCGCCGAATCGCGCGACGCTATGGCGTTCGTCCCCAAAGGGGGCGCGCGGCGCGCTCTTTTAATTTCAACCGGCGTTTACGCCGACGAGAGAATAGGAACCCTTCCGGGCGTGGATCCGGACGTCGATTTGATTCGCGAATGTTTGCTTGATTCTCATTGCGGTTTCAAAGACAAGGACGTCGTCGTTTTGAAGACGGTTAATCAACCGACGCTTAAAAACCTCAAAAAGAAACTTGAAGCCTTTTTTAAATCTTTTCGAGAGAACGACTTTCTTTTTCTTTACCTTGCCGGGCACGGGTTCCACGACCCTAAAACGAACGTCGATTACTACGCGCCGTCGGACGCCGAACTAATCGAGTACGGTCAAACCGTTCGTTTCGACGTTTCCACGTGTTTTTCGTTTGACGAATTGAAAAAGGGACTCGAAGCCTGTCCCGCTAAGTTCAAGTGGGTGGTCGTGGACGCGTGCCGCACGGACGTTTCGCGCGCGGGCGTCGGCGAAACGTGGAATTCCATCGGAAAATTGGAGGCGGCGAAAGGTTCTTTGTTGTTCCAAAGTTGCGAAATCGGCCGGAAAAGTTACGAAATAACCTTTCATTCGGGCGCAGCGAAGGTAAATCACGGACTGTTCACTTGGTACTTTTGCGAAGGCGCCAAAGGAGCGGCGGCAAATAGCGACGGTTTGATTTCGCCGCTCGGACTGATTAAATACGCCAACGACAAAATGGACGCCGCGTATCGAGACGGGCAAATCGTCCCCTCAAAACAAACCGCGATTTATTCCTGCGTCGAGTTCAACGGCGAATTTGTCTTTCTCGATTTTTCAGACGAAGCGGCGAAAAAATTCTACGAAGAAGCGCGGACTTTGTTCGAAAAAGGAGAATACAAAGAAGCGCAAGCGAAAATCGAGAACGCGCTCAAACGCGTTTCGGAGAATCAAGACTACAAAAATTTAAAAGCGCAAATCGAGGCGGAAATCGCCTACGAGGAAGCCGACGAGCTTTTGGCGAAAGGGTTCTGCCCGAAGGCGCGAGAGAAAGTCGCCAAAGCGTTGACGTTGCAACCCGAGAACCCAAAATTCAAAAAACTGCAGAAACGTTGCGACGCGCAACAATTTTATAACGACGCGCTTAGAACGTACCTTAAAGGAATCTATGTTCGAGCGCAAGAGAAAATTGACAAGGCGTTGAATCTTTGTCCGGAAGAGCAGTCTTTCAAAGAGCTAGACGCGATTATCAAGGATTCGTTAAAAGCGCAAAAAGACGAAGAGAACGCTAAAAAGATTCAGGAACGTCTTGCGCAAGGACTGAAATTTCTGGCGGAGAGAAAATATAACGAGGCGTTGAACGAGGCGAACGCCGCGTTGCGACTTGACCCGAAAAACGAGGGCGCCTTGGCGCTTAAACGACAAGCGGAGAACCCGTCGGAACCCTCGCGGTCGTATGCTAAAAAACTGCTTTGGGCGATTCTCTTGATTCTTGGCGCCTTGGCGTGGATTTACGCCTTTAACGGCAAACGAGGAACGGACTTGGTTATTGTCGACGACCCGCAACCTGCGTCTAAATCTAAAGCGGAACTTACGGATCCCGCGTTTAGCGCTAAAAGAAGAGAGAATAATGACGTCAAACCCGAACTGAAGTCGTCGGACGTACTCGTTGATTTGGCGACGGAATCTGAAGGGAAAGTCGCGTCTTCGACCTCTGACGAAAAGAGCGACAAGGAACCGCCGAAAGAATCCAAAGACGAATCGTCGGATTTAGAGGTCGTCGTGCAAAACGTCCAAAAGCCTACGGAAGACGAACAGCCGCAGACGCCGCTTGTCGACGTTTGGATCGGAACGCGCGCCGGGGAACGTCGCGAAATTCAAATTAAAGGCGTTTCTTACGGCTTTTGTTGGATTCCTCCGGGGAGGTTTATGATGGGAAGTCCTAAAAACGAAGAAGACCGCAACGGCGACGAAACTCTTCATATGGTTTGTTTAACGCGCGGTTTTTGGGCGCTTGAGACTCCTGTAACGCAGGGTCTTTGGGAGTCGATAACGGGTAATAATCCGAGTTATTTTTGTTCGACCGGCGGCGGTTCTAAAAAAGTAGCCGGAATGAACACGACTAATTTTCCCGTAGAGAGCGTTAGCTGGAGCGATTGTCAGGAGTTTATTAAGAAATTAAACGCGCTCAACGTAGCGCCTGGCGGCAAGTTTCGTTTGCCTACGGAGGCGGAATGGGAGTACGCTTGTCGCGCAGGCACGACGTCGAAATATTGGTGGGGCGACGCTTTGAACGGGGATCGCGCGAATTGCGACGGAAATTTCCCTTACGGAACGAATCAAAAGGGGAAGTCTCTGTGGCGCCCTTGCGCGGTGAAGAGCTACGCCCCGAATTCTTGGGGTTTGTACGACGTTCACGGCAACGTATATGAATGGTGTTCGGACGGTTATGGAGCTTATCCTAGCGGCGAAGTTGTCGATCCGACAGGAACTGAAAGCGCCTCCTCGCGCGTGCTACGCGGGGGTTGCTGGAGCGATGACGCGACCTGCTCCCGGTCGGCGAAACGGTACTTCAACGTCCCGGCGGATCGGGACAACCACTTTGGATTCCGGCTTATCCTCGAGTAGTCGGCTCCAGTTAAGAGCAGGCAAGCGATGGCAACTTTACTTTCCAGCGAAGGCCGCTCGACCGCGGGCGGTCGAGAAGCGAGCCGAAGCGGAAAGAAAAGTTGCGATCGCGTTTAGATCAGGCAAGTCGGTTTGATTCCCTTGGGGGGTTCGGGGGGCAACGCCCCCCGACGCGTTTATAAAAAAACGCGCGCCGTTTTTACATTTTTGTTTTGTTGTTTGTTGTTGTTTGGTATTGACAAAATCTTTTGTTATGTAATAATAGAAGAAAAAAATAGACGTTTTAATCGTTCTATTGCAGAATAAAAAAGGTTAGAAGAGTCCAATGGAATTGAGCGAAAAAAACTTTCTCAACGTTGAGGAATTGAGCGAATATCTTGGATCGTCGTTGTCGACGGTTTACAAACTCTCGCAAAACGGCGAGATACCGGGTCAAAAAGTCGGGCGCCAATGGCGTTTCAGTCGTGAAAAAATCGACCAGTGGATCGCGTCTGGTCAGGGCGGTTCCAGCGTTTGCGGCTCCAGTTTGCCGCTCGAGCAATCCGCGCCGTTCGACGCGCCTTCGAAACGCGAGTCCGTCGGCAAAGGTCGCGCGCTGAATTTGGGCGCGATTTTTACCGACGAGCAACGCAAGACGTTGAGCGCCTTTTCGCTCGACTCGGCGCCTCGACTTCTGACGGCGCTTGCGACCGCGACGGGACGCAAGGGACTTGAAAAACTGCTGGATTTGAGCGCGAAGGAACTGGACGCGATCGCGACTAAGCTCGTCGCGCAAATGTAAGAAACGGGACGATGCGGATAACGATCAGGCATACGTTCACGGAAAGTTATACAAAGCGACGCGTTAATTTCGTAATAACCGTTGCGTAGGAATCGCCGCGCAAGCGGCGCGCGACAAGCCGCTCGTCAACGACGGGCGGATCGGCGTTTCGCTTGACGTTGCGCAAACGAATTTTTGTTTTTTACAGTCGAGGCGTCGTTTGAAAGTTCGTATGTTTTTCGCAGAAGCTTCGGAGTTTAATTCTTGGGATAAACTCGTTTTTCCGTAAAGGGGAGTTTTGGTTTTTTCGGATAATTTCGATTTGACAACGGGCGCGTTTTCGGCGGCGCCGATGCGCCCGTCGCGACGTGCGGCTTATCGCGCGCGCCTTACGGCGCGATTCCAACGCGAACTTTGGGCAAAATATTGCGTGAACGCTTACGATTTAAGAAAACGGAGAACGAAAGGCGGCGGTAATGAACGACGATTTTGAAATCGATTTTCCCTTGTCGCAGTTAAACGCTTTTAGAGCGTCGAACGCCGATTATCAGCGTCGTTGGATAACGACGCTTTCGGAGTTTTATGGCGTCGACGCCGGTTTGAAGCAAATCGAGCGCTTCACGAAGAACAAACCTCCGATCTCGTTTCAAATGCTTGGCGAATGCGCGGAGCTCGACGGAGAACCGCCGCTTCCTTCGGAAGAATGGGAGACGTTCAAGAATAATTGGTCCGCATCCGGCGAAGCGACGTTCGGAGTACCGGACTGGAGTTACGCCTCGCCCGACCCGACGCTGACCGCGCCTCTGCCCACTGCGGCGCTTCCTTCGAGACATAGGATTCAGTTTCCTCCTTTTCCCATTCGCGACCAAGGTCGCGAGGGGGCGTGCGTCGCTTACGCCGTCGCGGCGGCAAGCGAATACTGTCTTGGTCGAGAAAAGACGGAGTCGGAAATACAGGCTCTTTTCGACGTTAGTCGCAAAAAAGACGGATATTCGGTCGACGGAACCACGTTGAGCGCCGCGCTGAATATCGCGCGTCGAACGGGCTTGTTGCGCAACGACTGCGTTTTGACGCCCGGCGCCGTTGAAATCTGGAAGGAAACGCTTGTCGGAACCAAGTTTTTGAAGCCGAGTCCTATCGTCGCGTCTTTTAGGATGTTTCCAAGTTGGCTTTGCTCAAAGGCGGCGCGTTTACAGGGCAAGTGGACGCTTCCCTTTTACGGCGAGCCTTGCGTTGGACTTCACGCGGTTCTTATCGTCGGATACGAAGACTGCGCGGCGCCCGGCGGCGGTTTTTTTATTGCGCGAAACAGCTGGGGCGAAGCTTACGGGCGACTGCGCATACCGGGGCACGCGCTCGTTCCGTTTGAATACGTTCAACGCTTCTGCGTCGAGGCTTATGCGGCGCGTTACGAACAAACGGACGATTTTGAGACGAAATTCGTTCGCGTTTTGGAAGAGGACGCGCGCGAATTTAAGACGCGGCGACTGTTGACGCAAGGAACAATGGTCGTCGCCCATCCGAACGAGCCCGGCGTCTTTCTTCCGTACTCGTCGGATACGCGCGCCGAGTTTGAGGCGAATGGCTACGCTTGGACGCGCGAGCGACGCGTTCTCAATTATTTCCCGGTGATCGACGGGGAAACGAAAAAAGACGTCGAGGCGCGTCTTGCGGCGTCTCTGCGATTTGCGAACGACTTGCAAACGAATCTTACGACGCTCGTCGGCGTCGAGTCGCCCTTTTTGTCGGGCGGCTTTTGGTCGCGCGTTAGGCGATTTCGCGCCGTCGAGGAGATCGCCGACTTGTCCGACGCGGTTCGAACGAAACTTGCGCGTCGCAACGGCTTGCATAACGACCTCGATTGCGCGAAGGACGCGCCCGACGAGTGGAAAAGCGCGGTTCAAGCGTCGGCGCTCGTGAAAATTTGGCGCGTCGACGACGGGAAAAAAGCGTTTGCCGTCGTCGGAATATGGCTCGCGCCCCTTTGCTTTTCGCCGCTTTTGACGCCGAAATTTGTCGCGCCGACGTCGGAAACGCTCAATATTGCGCTTGAAGTCGTCGACGAATGGAAGTCTAATTCGGCGCGCGATTTTGAAGCGATTTGCGAGTCGTTCGGAACCTTCGGCGGTTCTTGGGTCGGTTTGGAAGGCGTCGTTCGTCGCGGCGCCTACGTTTTGTCGACGTTCGAGCCCGACGAGCGAGGGGGACGCTGGCGCGCGGCTCCTTGCGAGACGTTCGTCGACGAGCGATTGCGCGGGCTCGTTCGCGCGTTGAATCCGACGGCGTTCGAAGACGCGGTTTCGTACGTTCGAAGCGTTCTCGAGCGAGAAAGCCGCGTTTTTTTCGGCGATTTCACGGTCGAATTAGTCGCGCTGAAGTCGGGCGAGTCGCAAAGCGCAGTCGAGGCGGCGCTCGACGAGCTGGTCAAAAACGGAACCTATGAAACGTATCAAACGGCGCGAGGCGAAAAAGCCTATCGTAAAAAAAGATAATTCGGGAGACGAAATGACTTGCAACAATAGAATTCAATGCGGACTGGAACGCTTGCTCAATCCGAGTTGGAACGGTATGGCGAGTTGGAATATTTTTATTACCGTTTTTGTCACGCGCGTCGTCGTCGTAATCTTTGCGTCGTCCTTTTTGTGGAGTATGTGGAAGGCGCTGAAGCCGGAAAATCCGGCGCCGGATCGCGCGCGAATCGAAGCCGCGAAACTTTGCGCGACGACGATTCGCGACGAGCTGAGGACGCGACGCGACGGCTATAGAACGCTTGTCTGCATGCCCTTCGCCGACGATTCGACCGGCGTCGCGTTCGAAGCGACGCGCGACGCGCTCGCGTCTTCCGGCGCCTTCGACGTTTGCCCCAAATCGTTTGGCGAACGCTTGCGAACGCTCTTCGACGCGCGCGCGTCCGGCTCCGACGACGTTGAGCGCGCCGTGCGACGCGCGCGGCGCCTCAAGGCGGACGCGGCGCTCGTGGGCGCCGTCTTGCGCTTCGAGACGATCGACGGTCGCGCGTCGCTCGTCGTCGACTATCGTTTGATCGACGCGTCGTCGGGCAAGGAAGTTTTTTCGGGAACGTACGATTCGACTAAAATAGAGGCGCAAGACGCCGCAGTCAAGGACGAGCCGACGCTCGGTTCCAAGGAAGGCGCCGACAAATTTGCGGAAACGACGCTCGGCGCCGTTCAGGAGGCGACGCGCAACGTCTGGTTTGGATTCGCGCTTTGGATACTCGCCGTTTTGGCGATTCCGATCGTTTCGTTTCGTATGTTGGAGGCCGCGACCGCCAAGCGTTCGAATCGCGCCAACGCCTTCGCGCTCCTTTCCTGCTTCCTAGCCGACGCCGCCTTCGCTTGGGTTCTCGTCAAGCCGACGTTCCAAGGCGCCAAGTCGATCGCGGGCGTCGTCTTAATGGGCGTCTGCGCGTTCTGGTTCGACGCGCAAATGTTGCGACTTGCGAACAGACGAACGTCGAACCCTTGATTCGAGTATTTGCATATTCGGTTGAATGCGCCGAGTTTTATTCGGCGGCTTTCCACTAAACTACTGAGGAGACAAAATGAAAGTAATCGCGGAATCTTATTCGGGCAAGTATCGTTTCGGTCTATTCGGGACGGAGGGGAAGAAGGAACTTCAAAAATTTACCGAGGCGCAGGGTTGCGCGTCTTACGTCGGAACAAAGGGCGCTTGGCAAGAAGCGCAAGACGTCGGAACCGTCGGCGCGCTTTACGTCCAAGGCGCGAACGTCGTTCGCTTCGCGACCGCGCCTTGGCGATCGAAGCTCCTTTGGAAAACGCATATGTCCGACGGGCAAGAATGCGTCGTCGAAGCGACGATTCTTGTCGAAGCGGATTCGACGCGCTTTTTAGACGTCTGGTTGGGCGAGATTTGCGCGGCGGAAAAATTGACGAGCGATTCGGTCGACGGTCGCTTGCGCGCCGCGCTCGAAGTCGACGTCGTCGACGAAATGAAGAAGCAAACGTTCGACGGCTTGACGCGCGACCTTGCCTTGCCGACGGATTGGTGGACGGTTTTTTTCAAGCGTTCCGTCGCAGGACTCGGCTTGACGTTCGATTCGGTCGTCGACGTTCAATATTCGGCTCCTTCTATCGAAAAAGAAAACGAACTGAAAAAGCGCGAAGAGGAACGACGCGAGTTAATTGAACGAAAGGAATTCGAAGCGCGCTTTGAAATTCGCCTCGCCGAGATCGAAGCCGAAAAGAACGAGCGAAAGCGCGAAATCGAACAAAACGCGTTTATTTCCGCCGCGAGTCGACAAGAAGAACGCAGACGAGTCGAGGCGGAAGCTGAAAAAAGCAAAATTGAACTTGGGAGGAAAGCCGAGTTGAGTCGTTTGGAATATGAAAAGAAGCGTCTTGAACTTGAACAAGCGATCGACGAAGTAAAACGCAAGCCCGAGGAACGCGAGGCGTTGGAAGAAAAAATCGAACAAGTCGGCGCTTCCGTCGCCTCGCTTACCCAACAGATCGATGAAAAGTTTCAACGATCAAGCGAGTCGAATTTGACGCCGCAACTTGCCGCGTATCTTAGCGGAATTTCCGACAAAGTTCTTTTCAAGCTGAATTTGCACCGCGACAAGGCGTTTTTTAGTCGCAATTTTAACGACAAAGCCCTCAGGTCGCCCGTTATTGCGCGTCTTGAAAGAGGTTTTTTAACACGCGACGTCAAATACAAGAAGGACGTCCCGACCTTGCGAATCGACGATTCGATCGCAATGGAGATCGTTTCGCCGATCGACGGTTACGTTTCGATTTTGAATTTAGGCACAAGCGGCAAATATTGGCTGTTGACGCCGAACGGCTTGGTCGCCCCGAAAGACGCCTTCATTAACAAAGGCGAGTCGGTTCGAGCGCCGGGCGGGGCGCTTTATCCCGACGAAATGTACGAAGGCGGACCGGAAGGCTGGGAGGAATTCGTCGTCTTGGTCTCCAAAGAGCCCCTTTTTGACGGCTACGAGCGTTTCAACCTTGTCGATCGCGAGAACCCGTTTGCGGAGCTTTCGACGGAGCGACTGAATCGGCTCTTGGAACAACTCGAAACGCTCGACGAAAATGATTGGGCGGTCGGAACGGTCGGCGTCAACGTCGTTCGCGCCTAGTTTATCCGCTAAAAACGCGTAAGCGTTCACGGAAAGCCGCGTATCAACGATACGTGGATCGTTTCGGCTTGTGAAAGCGCGCGATCAAAGACGTCGGGTTAACGTTCTTAAATCAAAACAACGTTTCCAACGACTTGTCGAACGTAAGAAAACTTTCAAGGCGCTAGCTTTTCGCGGTTCGCGACGCCTTGACGAAGGAGCCTATTGATGAAAAAATTAGCGATTTTATTTGGACTTGATTACTACCCGATTTTGGGCAGTCTGCGGTACGCGCGCGCCGACGCCGAGTCCTTTGCAAAGTCTTTGAAAGAACTTTACGGCTTTGACGATTCCGAGATACTTTTAACGATTTCCGACTCCAAATCCAAATCGACGGTAACGCGTCAAGATATCGAAGGCAAGTTGAACAAGTTGCTCGACTCCGACGAACAAATAACGTTGCTTGTCGTCGGCTATTGGGGGCATGGCTTTTTGACTTCAGACGGCGTTCGCTTCCTTTGCTGTTCGAAGACGAATAGAAAAAATCTGAAAAAAACGGGAATCGATTTCAACGTTTTTTTGGGCAAGGTCGCGCAAATTGGGGCGGCTACCACCGTCTTGGTTTTGGACTGTTGTCAAAACGACCCCGCGCGAGGTTCCTCCGAAGAAACGATGTTTTCCGAAGGGGACTCGGCGGGACTGGCGAACGCCGCGCGCGACGTCGTAGCGAGCCGTCAAAAGAAAGGTTGGCTCGACGTTAAACCGACGCTCGCCGTTCTCAATTCCTGTTCGCCCGGCGAGAGAGCTTACGAATGGGAAGTCGAAGGGCACGGCGTTTTCACGAAATTTCTCCTCGACGCGATGAAAGAACGAGGCACGGTCGGCGACTGGGCGGAATATATCGACGATCATATTGACGACGCTTCGGATATTACGAACAACGAACAACATCCGTTCTATAAGTTGGAGGGACGAGGACAAGCGCGGCTTCTGCCGAAAGACGCGCAAGCCGTAGGACTTGCCAAGGCGTTGGAAGAGGCTAATCGGGAAAACGCCGAGTTGAAAGAAAACCTTTCTGTTATAAAGAGGAAATCGACTCCTCTAAAAGAAGTTCCCATTACGGCGGAATTCGAGAACGTAAACGATACGTCCAATTTGACGCCCCAAAAAAACGGCGTCAAATGTTTGATAAAAAAAGCCGTTCTTGAGGGCGCCTCCGTCGCTTTGTGCGCCGCGTTCATTGTCGCTTTTGCGTTTAGCGGGAAACCTAAGTATCCCAAGGTTGGCGGCGACGATATTGCTTCAACCTCGGCTGTGGAAGAAACCTCAATAACGAAAGTAATCTCGGCGGCGAAAGAAACTGCGGTTGCGGAAGTAACCCCAGCGGCGGAAGCAACCCCGGCGATGGAAGACCCCCAAGCGACGGAAGCAACCCCGGCGATGGAAGACCCCCAAGCGACGGAAGCAACCCCGGCGATGGAAGACCCCCAAGCGACGGAAG
>JAZUGM010000082.1:0-14738 GCA_045641205.1 Thermoguttaceae bacterium | reverse complement strand
TGAAAGCGCGTTAAAGTTCTATTGGACGCGCGCGCAGGCTTCGAAATACGACGTTTGGGGCGTTCGCGCCGCTACCGAATACTGGTTGCGCGCGCCTAAAGGGGATATTCGCGCCGTTGAAGATCGTTTTTGTCCCGTTTGTACGACTTCGTGCGGTCGAACGACGGAGAAACCGTATTTAGACGGCGCTTTCGAGCCGAACGTTTGGGACGGCGCCGTCAAATTAGATTTGTCGACTCCCTATCCTGAGCCGCCTCTGACGCGCGAGCCGACGACCGACGAGAAAAAAGCCAAAGAACGACGCGCAAAAAATCGCGACGCCTCGACGAACTTAGGCGCCGTCGTTTCCTTTACGCGCGACGACGAGTTTCTGTATATCGGCGCGACGTGTCGCAAACAACGCAAGATTCAAGCGCAGACGGAACCGACGAAAGAAAAAGAAGAGAAGGGCGCCGCTCGACCGCGCGACGCCGATTTGAGCGCGTTCGACAGGCTTGAATTCCAATTTGACCTTGACGGCGATTATGCGACCGCCTGTCGATTCGTCGTCGACGTTAAAGGGCGTCTTTACGACGCTATGTGGAACGACAAGACGTGGAACGGCGAAATTTTCGTCGCCAACTTGGAAACGACTGAAGATTGGTCTTTAGAAATTGCGATTCCTTTTTCCACTTTTGCGACAAGCGCGCCTAAACAGGGCGACGCGTGGAGACTCGCCGTCAGAAGAATCGCGCCGGGCGTCGGAGTCGAATGCTGGAACGTCGAAAATTCCGACGGAGGCGAAGACGCCTTCGGACTGCTTTTTTTCTAGTCGCGCGTAGAATCGCGTCGGTTTGCAAAAGAACAAAAATACGCAAGAAATGAAAAAACTCGCCGAACGCCAAACGATTCGTCAAGGCCGAGACAACGAATCGTAAGATACGAACGACGAGTTTGTCGACGAGTCTGTCGCCGAGTTTGCCGTCGAGTTTGCCGTCGCAAGAGAAAACGGACGGGATCACCAACCGTAGACGATGTTTGATTCGATCGTTTTACGCGCTTTTTCGAGATCGACGCCCGTTTCTTTCATATAGAGGCGGATCGCGTGGAGTTTGTCGCCCGACGCCTTGGACAGGCATTCGCGCGCCAAATCGCAAACTTCGTTGTTGCCCGTAATTCCGAGCGCGGCTTTCGAGATGACCCAAGCGTCTCGAGGACGTTTCGTCACGCGGATGGCGTCTTCAGAAGGATAATTTTCGTGTAAGACTTCCTTTGCGCTTTCCTCGTTTTCCGCCCACGTGATAACGATATGCCCCGGCGTTTCAATTTCAAACAGCGCCATAATAATATGTTCCCTACTCCTAAAGTTGAAGCTCTATTAACAAGCGTCGACGCGCGAGTCGCCGACAGTCTGATTGTAGCAAAAAAATCCGTTCAATACCAGCGTGAAAATCAAAATTTTGTCGTTTTTATTGAAATACGAAGTCGCTACGTTCCTTCTGTTCCCTAAGTCTTCAAAATCAAGGAGACTTTTTAAACAAAGTCGACAAAAATCGACAATTTCTTTAAAAGAGCGCGACTTCGACCTTGACAAAAAACTTGAATTCGACTTTCGAACGTGATACAATAAACGCGCGTTCGCGCTTGATTCACGTTGAAAAAGACGACGCGTTTTCCTCAATTTCAATAGAACGAAACGTGCGTTTCATTGCCAAGAAAGGGATTTTTATGAAATCGTTGTTAGTTCTTGCTACTTCGACGGCGTTCTTACTCGCGTCGTTCGCGGTTGCGCAAGATTCCACGCCGATCGTTAAATCGGACGTCGCGACGACCTATGGAGTCGATTTTTCGCAAGTCGTCGGAAAAATCAAGCCGCTCAACGGGATCGATCTTTGGGCGGATTTTTCGAGCGCGCGCATTGAAGACGATCAAGAACTTGCCGTCGCTTGTAATTTTTCAACGTCGCGTTTGCACGACGCCGCGTGGGACGACGACGGGATGCGCGTGGTCGACGTCCATCAAATATTTGCGAATCTCGACGCCGATCCTTCGGCGCCGGACAATTATTATTTCGAGCCGACCGACGACTACCTCGCAAGGATATTAGACGCGGGCGTCGTTCCAATTTATCGACTTGGAACCGGCATTGAACACACGAAAAAGCCTTATTTCGCGAAAAAACCAAAAGACTACGCGCAGTATGCGGAAATCTGCGCCGGCATAGTTCGGCATTACGTAAAGGGCTGGGCGAACGGCAAGAAATGGAACCTGCCCTACTGGGAAATCTGGAACGAGCCAAATCTTGTTCCCAATATGTGGGACGATCCCGACTGGAATTCCTATTGCGATTTCTACGTCGTCGTCGCCAAACGTCTGCGTTCCGAATTTCCCGACATTAAGATAGGCGGACCCGCGCTTACGCACGCGGGCGTCGATTTGCTTGGAAAATTAATCGACTGTTGCAAAGAAGAAAACGCGCCTCTCGACTTCCTATCGTGGCACTGTTATCCGCACGAGCCAAAAGACGTTCTCGATTCGCCCGGCGTCTTGCGCAAGTTGTTAAACGAAAAGGGATTCGAAAAAACGGAATTACATCTTAACGAGTGGCATTATTTCCCCTGCGACTGGAGCGACGTTCAAGGGGGCGATCCCGAAACTGCGCGAAAAATTTACACGAGTCCCGAAGGCGTTCACGGAATAGACTCCGCCGCTTTTAACGATTTCGTCTTGACGCGCTGGCAAGACGTCCCGTTGGATATGGCGAATTATTACCTCTTCGGAAACTATCATTGGGGACTCTTCGACGAATACGGAACGCCGCGACCGACTTATTACTCGTTTGTTCTCTTTGGAAAATTAGTCAAGTCGTCCTCCGCGCGCGTCGCGACGATCGACGAAGGCGGCGAAATCGCGCTTATCGCCGGCGTCGATTCCGACGGCGCCTCGAAAAAACTGCTTGTTTCCGCCTTTAAAAATTCGAAGCAAACGCCGATTCAAATTAAATTAAACGGAGTTCCCGCGTCGGGCAAAGTCGCCGTCGAACGAATCGGCGCCGACGCGCCCTACGCGAAATCGGAACTTGAATATTCCAACGGCGTCTTGGAACTTCCGCGCGTTTATTCCGGGGTCTATTTAATTTCGTTTTGAGTTTGCGCCAAGAGAACGAACAAAGGAGTCAAAATGAAAAGTTGTTTGTCTTGTTTCGCGATCGCTTTCGCGACTTTTGCCTCGTCGCTCTTCGCGCAAGAGACGACGAAATATTCGGTCGATTTCAACGAGCAAATCGGCGTTATTAAGCCGCTCAACGGGATTAATTTGTGGACGAATTTCTCGTGCGGTCGTCTCGGCGACTCGCAAAAAGAGGCGGAAGCCTGTAATTTCTCGACGGTGCGTCTGCACGACGTTCCCTTGGTCAACGACGGAATTCGACTGGTCGACGTCCAGCATATTTTCGGCAATTTCCACGCCGATCCGACCGACCCGAAAAATTATTATTTCGAACCGACCGACGATTACGTCGCCAACATTCGCAAGTCGGGCGCCGACGTCGTTTATCGTTTGGGAACGAGCATTGAACACACGCAAAAGAACTACTACGCCAAACGACCGAAAGACCCGGAAAAATACGCCGAAATTTGCGCCGCGATAGTTCGGCATTACAACGCGGGCTGGGCGGACGGCTTCGAATGGAACTTGCCTTACTGGGAAATTTGGAACGAGCCGAACCTTGTTCCGAATATGTGGGATTCGACCGATTGGAAGACGTACTGCGATTTTTACGTCGTCGTCGCCAAACGTTTACGCGCCGAATTTCCAAACATAAAAATCGGCGGTCCCGCGCTTACCCACGTCGACGTTTCGAAAGTCGAAGCGTTTCTTGATGCGTGCAAAGAAGCGGACGCGCCGCTTGATTTCTTCTCGTGGCATTGCTACGCCAAGAGCCCGAGCGACGTACTCGACCCGCCTTTCGTCGTGCGCGATTTGCTCGACAAGCGCGGATTCGTGAAAACGGAGTTGCATTTGAACGAATGGCATTATTTCCCGGCGCAATGGAGCGAAATGCACGGAACCGAAGGGGGCGCGGCGCGTAAAAAATACTGGATCGAATCGGAAGAGGGACTGAGCGGAGTCGTGTCGGCGGCGTTCAACGACTACGTGCTGACAAGGTGGCAGGACGGTCCGCTCGATATGTCGAATTATTACGCGATGACGATGCTCAGTTGGGGGCTCTTCGACGTCGTGGGCAAGCCGCGCAAAACGTACTATTCAATGGTTCTCTTTGGCGAGTTGACGAAATTGACCCCCAAGCGCGTCAAGACGACGGACGGAGGCGATTTCCTCTCCTTAATCGCCGGCGTCGACGAGTCGGGCGCGACGAAACGCCTTTTGGTTTCGTCCTTTAAAAGAGCGGAAGACGAAACGATTACGATCTCGCTTTCGGGCGTTCCTGCCTCGGGAACTGTTGAAGTCGCGCGAATCGATCTGGAAAACGCGTTTGTTGAAAGCAAGGTCGAATATTCCGACGGCGCTCTTAAATTGAACGTAGAAAAATCGGGCGTCTATATGATTCGGTTTTGACGTTAAGAAAGTTTAGTTTGACGTCGAGACGTTAGACTAACCTTTTGTTTTGTCGTGTATTAAAAATCGTTATATTTGTAAAATTCAACAATATAACGTAAAGATTGCTTATTTTTAGCATTTTCGCAGTTTTCAAAACGATTCTATGAATATAATCTAGTCTTTGTCAGTCAAGCGTCGACGTCGGATAAGGAGCGATTTGCGCAACGAGACGTCGAAACCAAAACGCTAGAGACGTCGTTCAAGGTTAGGAGAGGAAAATGAAAGCTAAACATATGGCGTTAGTTGCGTTTGCCGTCTTGTCCTTCGTTTGCTTGGGCGCAAACGCGGACGCGGCGCGTTGGCGCGCTTGCCGCATAGTCAACCAGTGTCGGCAGTGCGACGGCGGGAATTACATATGGAAGTTGCAACCCGTTCGCGGACCGTTCGGTTGCGTGACTTGGGGATACAAATGGGTTTGGGTTCCCGTTGAGTCTGCGACTGAAGAGTCCGACGTTGAAGAAGAAGCGACTGAAGAGGCGGCGACGGAAGAAGCCGTCGTCGAAGAAGCGGCTGTTGAGGAAACAACGACTGCGACGGAAGCGAAACCCGCCGGTTGCTACGTTTGGCAGTTGCAACCCGTTCGCGGACTGTTTGGTTGCGTGACTTGGCGTTACAAGTTAGTTTGGGCGCCCACGATCGAAGCGGCGGAAGAAGAATCTGCCGAAGAAGCCGTTGAAGAAGAGTCGGCTGGAGACGTCGCCGAAGAAGCCGTTTACAGCTCAGTGACTGAACACCTCGCCGAAGAAGCCGTCAAAGAAGAATCGGCTGAAGACGTCGCCGAAGAAGCCGTCAAAGAAGAATCGACTGAAGCCATCGCCGAAGAAGCCGTTGAAGAGGAATCGACTGAAGAAGCAGGCGAAGAGAAAGTTACTGAAGACGAAGTCGCGGAAGAAGTCAAGGATGCTCCCGTAATCGTCGAAGAAGCCCCTGCGGCGGCAGAAGAAGTACCAGCGGCTGTCGAAGAAGCTCCAGCGGCTGTCGAAGAAGTCCCAGCGGCTGTCGAAGAAGCTCCAGCGGCGGCAGAAGAAGCCCCAGCGGCGGCTGAAGATGATCCATTTGAAGCGGAAGAAGCTCCTGCGACGGAAGATAAAGCCGACGAAGACGTTTTGGAATTTGAAGTTTTCTGATCTCTGTTCCCTCTTTGCTCTGAAAATTTGGCGGCAAAATACGAAGCGTTTTCGTTCCATACTGGGCGAAAGCGCTTTTTTGTTGTTAGATGAGGTCGCAAATTGAAAACGTCGGACAAGATCGGCGCCGAGAGTAGCGTTCCCAAGACGGAACGAACAAATTTTTTGTAATCGTTCACGGAATATTCCAGCCATATTCGCGTTTGGAATCGCGTCGTTTTTTCGTGAACGCTTGCCAAAAAAAACCGCGCCTACTTGCGTCGAGAATAATAAATGTTAAAATACAAATTCCGAGAAGTGTTTTCGTAATTCGCATCCTAAAAGGAGAGAACTATGTTACAAGGCAACGCGATCGTCGGTCAAAGCGGCGGTCCTACCAGCGTGATCAACGCTAGTTTGTGCGGCGTCGTTCAAAGTTGTTTCCAACTTGTGCATTCCGATTCTAAAATCGAAAAAGTCTACGGAATGCAATATGGTATTCAAGGCTTTATGGAAGGCAAGGTTCTTGATTTCGGGACGATCGATCGCGACGATCTCGAAGGTCTGAAATCGACGCCCGGTAGCGCGCTTGGAAGTTGTCGCCATAAGGTTAAGGATGAAGATTTCCCGATTATTCTTGAACAGTTGAAGAAGTTCAATATTCGTTACTACTTCCTTGCGGGCGGCAACGACACGATGGACACGATCTGCCGCGTCGAAGAATATTGCAAGTCTCAAGGCTACGAGCTTCGCGGAGTCGGCGTTCCTAAGACGGTCGACAACGATCTTTGCGAGACGGATCATACGCCCGGTTTCGCTTCCGCCGCTCGTTACGTGGCTATGTCCGTCAAACAAGCGGGCGTTTTGGCGCGCGATA
Organism: Thermoguttaceae bacterium; assembly: GCA_045641205.1. Lineage (GTDB taxonomy): Bacteria > Planctomycetota > Planctomycetia > Pirellulales > Thermoguttaceae > RUG369. Next base: position 8,156 of record JAZUGM010000082.1, on the reverse strand, counting down.
TGAAAAAAGTCGACCAATTCGTCGTTTTCCAGACGATCGGTCGTTCCGCCGGTTGGCTTCCCGCCGCCGCCGCGCTTGCCAAAGAATCGCCCGAAGACGCGCCGCATATTATTCTTGTGCCGGAAGTCTCTTTTAACTTTGATAAATTCATCGCGAAAGCGCGCGAAATTTACGCGAAGCACGGCTTTGTCAGCGTCGTCTGCGGCGAAGGAATCAAGGTTTTTGAAGAAGGTCAAGACTTCGAAAAGGAAGGAATTCCCGTCAGTTCGCTTGACGCCGACGGAAAAGAGATCAAAAAAGACGCCGTTCTTGACAAGTTCGGCAATCAAGAACTTGGCGCAATGGCCGGCGAAAGCGTCGCGTTACGTATCCACGCGATGTTGACGAAACACCTCGTCAAAGGTCAAAAGAGCCGCGGCGAATTCCAAATTACGGAATCTTTGCCGATGTGCGCCGCCGACAGAGCGACGCGTCGCGACGTCGACGAAGCGTGGCAATGCGGTCGACGCGCCGTCGAACTTGCGCTTGACGGACAAAGCGGCGTAATGGTTACGATGAACCGCGTTTCCAACGACCCTTACAAGATCGAATACGGAACCGCGCCGTTGCGCAAGGTCGCCGTCGGCGCTAAGCCGATGACCGCCGATTTGATCGACGCCGAGAATATGTTTGTCACGCCGAAATGCCTGGAATATCTCCGTCCGCTCGTCGGAGAACTTCCGAAATACGTCAAGCTGTTTTAATTTCAAATTGGAACGTTAGGTTTTTGAGACGTCGGATTTGAGGGGCGCGCGTCGTTTGGCGCGCGCCGTTTTGTTTCTTGACGTTTTAATCGTTTTATCGCACGCCGCGAACCTAACGACGTTTGTTTGATTTCGATTTCGACTCTTTTAGCGTCGTCTTTTTCGTATCGGTTCTTTTTATCTCGGTCTTTTTTACTTCGACGCTTCTATTGGCGCCGCCTTTTTTTGACTCTTCGACGTCCGATTTTTTAGCCGTCTTACCTTGAAATTGCGTCTTTACGGCGTCTTTTAAACGCGGTAAAAGAACGTTTTCGAGGTTCTGAAAAGCCGAATATTTTCCACGTAGTCGAGGCGGATAAGAAAAGCGTCCCAATCGACCGACCAACATAGGCGGAAAGAGGACTAAATCGGCGTAGAGCGAGAAAGTCAACAGAACCGCCATCATCACCGCGAATCGCGCGACGGGCAGGAACTGACTCCACGCGAAAATCAGCATTCCTCCGCCGCAAATAATCGTCGTTTGAGTCATAGCCGCCGCGCATTGACGATAAGCGAAACGCGCGGCGTCGTAGTCGGATTTTCCCTCCCGCATTGCTTGACGATACCAATTCAGAAAATGAATCGTGCCGTCGACCGATATTCCCAACGCGACGCTTGCCGTCATCATCGAGCCAATGTCGACAGGCTCGCCAATCAACGCCATAAATCCAAAAACGACGACGCTCGGAAAAACGTTCGGAATCATTGCCAGCAATCCGGCGACGCTTCCGCGCAACAGGAAAATCAGCGTGATTAGAATCAAAAGAAACGCGGAAAGATAACTGTTTGTCAGGTCTGAAAGCAACTGCGTTTGCGCTTTGAACGCCAAAGGAACGCCGCCGGTAAGCAAAACCGTCGAGCCGGAAAGTCCCGTCGCGCCTTCGCGTTCCGCGATCGTCCGCTCGATTTTTTCACGCATTTGAGGCAAAAGAACGGCGTAATCGAGTTGTTCGCTAGCGCGAACGCGAAAGCTCATACGCCAGCGCCACGCTTCAGGCGCGCCTTGTTCGACGTCTTCCGGCGTCTCTTGCGCGTCGTACAAACACCAATCGTGAAACAGGTCGAGACGCGAGACGATCGCCTTGTTAAAGGCGGAACGGGCGCCGACCGCACGAAAGCTCCGCGCATTGAGATCGGGTAGTTCCGGCGCGAAATTCAACGCGGAAACGACCGATTCGATTTCTTCAATTTCCATCGTTGCGTTTTGGACGTCGCTCAGCAAACTCAACTGACGCAACGGCGCGTCGTCTTTGTTTTCCGCCTTCGGTATCGACAAAACCGCTTCGATAGGAGTCAGACCTCCAAATTTCGTCTCCAGATAGTCGTAGTCTTGAATAACGCGCGCGTCTTTGGGAAACATTCCGTGAAAAGTGACGACCGTTTTCAAGTTGGGAATATGGACGGCGAGGAAGACTAACGCAATAAGATTGACGGCGATAATCGTCTTGGGAAATCGCAACGTAAACTTGGGCAAATACTCGCTAAAAAGAGGCGCCGTCCCCTCTTTGGAACGCGCGTTGCGACTAAGCGTCAAGCCGCTTTCAAAACGACGTGTGACGGAATTACGCTTCTTCGTATTATCCCAAACAATTTTTTCTTCTTCGTCCTTATAATCGGCGCGTTGATAACGCCATTTCATTATGGGAAACTGTTCGAGGAACGCCGAGATATAAATTAAAAACGCGATCGTCCCCAAAACGAGCGTTATCGTCGAAAAAATTCCAAATTTACGAATCGGCGCGATACGGCTGACAGTTAAAGAAAAGAGCCCGAGAACGGTCGTAAAACACGCGAATGAACAGGGAATCAACGCGTGACGCAACGCGCCCGTTACCGCTCCGCGACGTCCCGTTCGAGAGACGTTGTCCCGATAATAATTGAGAAGATGCAGGGAACCGGAAATCGTCAAGACGAAAAGCAAAGACGAACTTAACACGGAAATCGAGTCCATTTGCGTGTTCGTGAACCACATTAGCGCGCCCGTCAATTCTTCGTTGAAAATCGCGATGGAAAAAACGACTCCAACGGCGAGCCAAGAACGCAAAAGAGCGAAGAGAATTAAAATACTGGCAAGCAAAAAGAGGGGCAGAAACGTTTTCTGAGAACGAGCGCTTGCTTCGTCGATCGCCACGCTATCGGCGGTCGCGCCCGCGATACGAACGTCCGACTCTGCGATTTTGGCGCGAAACGAAGTCGCTTTTTTCAACGAAGCGATCGCGGCGTGCGGATTGGCGTAGCCTTTTTCCGAGTAATACGCCAAAAAACAGCCTTGCCGATAATCCTTGGATATAATCCAACCTTGCATACGTTGAAAAGCATCCTCGTCGCCGACGTAAGAAGGACTGTCGCGAAACGTTTGCAAGACGTCGGTCGTCGTCGTGATCACTGAAAACAACGGCTCGCCGCTATCGCTCAACGTCAAATCGTCCCAAATTCGCTCAAAGGTCGGCGAAGGCTCGCCGATCGAAGAGACGTAAGCCTGGACGCGCGCAAGAATCGTCGAAGCGTCTTCTTGCGACGCCAAGTAGTCTCGAATCGGCGCTATTTCCGGCGTCGAATCTTTGAGCGCGTCGACGTAATCGCGAATTTTACGCAACGCTTCGTCGTCGCTCGCGTCGGAAAATATAATATTGGCAACGTCGTCGATCGCATGCGATTTTTCTTGAATCGCTTTGAGATATTTTCGAAGTTCTTGAACGACGATTCGCGGTTCTTCGTTCGAATCGAGAACGGCGCGAATTCTTTCCAACGCGGGCGAGTCCTCTTCGAGCAAATCAAGATATTTGCGCGCGCGATCGAGCGCGTCCTTCTCGCGTTCTGAAGAGGTTAAGTCGTCGCGAATACGATCCAGCGCGGGCGAATCGATCGCGCAACCGTCCCAGCTGACCATCAAGATTCCGCCTTCGTGAAAATGGCTCAAGTACCAATGAAAGTCGGAAGTCTCTTGAAAACCTACCGGCAACCAATCCTCGATCTGATTTGCCGTGTTGCGTTTGCCTTTGAAGGAGCCGAACAAGACGACTACGAACAAGACGAGCGTAACGCCCAAAACGGCGAAACGCAACCGAGTCGTTAAAAAACGTTCCTTCATTTTCTACTCTGTTCTATTGTTTCTTAAAATTACAACGAAATAAGAGCGAACAACGCTCAAAAACAGTATCCGAATTATACCAAATTGTTCCCTAAAACTTACCCCCTGAAGACGCTAAAAATAAGCGAGACTTTACGAAAAAAACGTCAAATAATTCACACAATCGGCAAAATTAACGACGTTAAAGTTGTCTTTTCAAATTAACATTCCGATCGATCGTTTAACGGATCGACGTTCGTAAAACGACGCTTATAGAGATCGTCGTATTTTGTCGATTCGTCAAAATAAAAAAACTTGACGACGGCTTGAGTCGCCCATATAATGAACGCGTCGACGGCGGCGTCAAACTTTTGGCGTTTCTTAACGAACAATTTAGTATTTTACTCGACGCTTGTTCGCTTAGCGTTCGTAGCGTCGCATCCTTTCCATTATTTGACGAATCGATATTTAAAATGCGCAAATTACGTTTTTATTTCTTCGCGGCGTGTTTGACGCTTGCGACTTCGCTGACGTTTTCTTTTGCGTCGGCTCAAAATCTCGACGCGGACGGCGCTCTACCGCGCGCGACGCCCGAATCGGTCGGCGTTGCTTCCGACGCCGTAATCGAAACGATTCAAGCGCTCGACGCAAAATTTAACCGAGTCGACGCCGTGATGATTCTTCGCGACGGCAAAGTAATCGCGGAAGCGTGGCGCGCGCCCAACGCGCCCGACAAGCCGCACGCGCTCTATTCGCTCAGTAAGAGTTTCTGTTCGACCGCCGTCGGATTTGGCGTCGCCGAAGGGATTCTTTCATTAGACGAAAAGATGGTCGACGTCTTTGCGGACGAAGTCCCGGAAAATCCCGATCCTCGCGTTAAGGACGTTACGCTGGAGCATCTTCTCTCGATGTCTAGCGGACAAGCGAGCGATCCTTGGGAGCCCGAAATGCTCGGAACCGACTACGGACTTCCTCAAAACGTCTTCGAAAAGAAGCCGACTTGGGCGACGAAGTTTATGGAGCGCAAGATAGAATACGAACCGGGAACGACTTTCGTTTACAACACGACCGGCACGTATATGGCGGGCGCGATGTTGCAGAAAAAGGTCGGAACCGATCTTGTCGCCTATTTGAAGCCGCGCTTGTTCGATCCTCTTCATATCGAGACGCCCTACTGGGAACAGTCGCCTCAAGGCTATTCGAAGGGCGGGACGGGCTTGTTCTTGAAAACTGAAGACATAGCGAAATTCGGTCAGCTTTACTTGCAAAAAGGGAAATGGAACGGCGAACAACTCTTGCCCGAAGGCTGGGTTGAAAACGCGACGGCGAAACACGTTTCCAACGGAACCGATCCGAACAGCGACTGGGCGCAAGGCTATGGGTTCCAATTTTGGCGTTGTCGTCATAACGTCTACCGCGGGGACGGTATGTATTCGCAGTTCTGCGTCGTAATGCCCGACCAAAACGCGGTCGTCGCGATCAATTCCGACTGCAACGATTATCAAGGAATTATCAACGTTCTTTTCGACAAACTCTTGCCCGCGATGAACGGAACGGAGCCTTTGCCGGAGAACGCCGAAAAAGTCGCGAAATTACGCGAAGTTGAAAAATCTTTACAACCGAAGGAAGGCGGCTCGGGCAGTAGCGTCTTCGCGTTGACGATTAACAGCAAGGCGTTGAAGCGCGAAGTCAAATATCGCGTCTACGTTCCGAACGAATACAAAACGACTTCGATTTATTATCCGACGCTCTATTTGTTGCACGGACTTTACGGAAGCGAGGCGGATTGGAGTAGCAAAGAACAAGGGAATATGCAAGAGATTTGCGACGCGTATTTTGCGAAGAATCCCGCGCAAAAGCGCATCGTAATTATGCCCGACGGCGGCAATTTGTGGTATCGTGATTCCGCCGACGATTCGTGCAAATACGAGACGTTCTTCTTTGAAGAGCTTATGCCCGAAGTGCAAAAACGCTTTCGTTGCCTGACGGATCGTGCGAACACGGCGATCGCGGGGCTTTCAATGGGCGGCTACGGCTCCGCGCTCTACGCGTTGCGCCATCCTGATCGCTTTGAATCTTGCTACGCGATGAGCCCGGCGATTTTCTCGCGCGAGACGGTAAAGGATTTTTTTGATTTCAAGACGTTCAAAAATTTCCTTGCGGGTCGCGAGAATTTCCAAGAAGGGGACGAGCGTTTCGACGAATACTACGAAGCGAACGATCATTTCGCGTTGATTGAAAAATTCCAAGGGGACGTCGAAAAGCCGCGTATTCTGCTTGATTGCGGCGACGACGACGGACTGCTTCACGACGATTTTACGTTTTATCGCAAGGCGCGCTCGTTGAAATATCCGTGCGAAATGCGCGTTCGCAACGGCGGTCATACTTGGGAATATTGGCGCGAAGCGTTGCCGCTCGCTCTTGAATTTATCGCTCAAAAGGAGAACTCGAAATGAAACGTCGTTGGTTTAATTGCTTCGCGTCGGCGCTGGTTGCGGCGTTGATCGCGCCCGCGTTTCTTTACGCGCAAAATCTGGACGAAAACGGCGCTTTGCCGCGCGCGACGCCCGAATCGGTCGGCGTGCCGTCGGAAGCGATTACGCAATTTATTCAGTGTCTCGACGAAAAAATCCGACGCGTCGACAGCGTGATGGTCTTGCGCGACGGCAAGGTTGTCGCCGAAGCGTGGAGAACGCCCTATACGCCGAACGATACGCACGCGTGTTATTCGTTGAGCAAGAGTTTCACGTCGACCGCGTTAGGATTTGCCGTCGACGAAGGAAAATTGTCGATCGATCAAAAAATCGTCGATATTTTTCCCGAAGACGTCCCGGAAAATCCCTCGGAAAATCTGAAAAATATCACGTTGCGCAGTCTCCTTTCGATGTCTTGCGGGCACGACAAAGAAGTCGCGCTTCCGAATAAAATTTCCGCGACGCACGATATTCCGACGCCGCCGACCGGCGACAATCCGACGTGGGTTCAAGCCTTTATGCGCCACCCGGTTCCGTTTGAACCCGGAACCCATTTTCAATACAACACGCCGGGCACGTATATGTGTAGCGCCGCGTTGCAAAAAATCGTCGGAGAGACGACGCTCGATTACTTGACGCCGCGCCTTTTCGAACCGCTCCATATTGAAAAGCCGGTTTGGGAAGCCTCGCCCGAAGGAATTTCCAAAGGCGGCACAGGGCTCTATTTGAAGACGGAAGACATTGCCAAATTCGGACAATTCCTCCTTCAAAAGGGCGTCTGGAACGGCGAGCGGCTCCTGTCCGAAGAATGGATCGACGCCGCGACGAGCAAGCAGATTTCCAACGGCGACAATCCGAATAGCGATTGGACGCAAGGTTACTGCTTCCAATTCTGGCGTTGTCGTTACAACGCTTATCGAGGCGACGGCGCCTACGGGCAATTCTGCGTCGTTATGCCCGATCAAAATATGGTCGTCGTTATGACTTCCGACGCGAGCGACACGGCGGGCGAACTCAACGCGCTTTTCGACGTCTTGCGTCCTACGGTCGCCGACGCGCCTTTGCCGGAAAATCCCGACGCGCTCGCGAAATTGCGCGAAGTTGAGAAATCGCTCAAGCCGCAAGAAGGCCATTCGGGCAGCGACGTCGTAAAATTGACGATGCGCAATTCCCAGCGAGGCGGCGAAGAAATGCGCTACGTCGTCTATCTTCCGAACGAATATTACACGACGCCTTTCCGCTACCCGATTCTGTATCTTTTGCACGGTCTTGGCGACGACGAAACGACGTGGACTTGGGATCAAAAGGGCAATATGAAGGCGATTTGCGACGAATATTTCGCCAAGCATCCCGAACGCAAGCGAATTATCGTTATGCCCGACGCGCGCGCAACGTGGTATCGCGATACTTTCGACGACTCCGACAAGTACGAGACGTTCTTCTTTGAAGAATTTATGCCGACCGTCGAATCGAAGTTCCGTTGCAAAAAAGACCGTGAAAATCGCGTAATCGCCGGGTTGTCGATGGGCGGATACGGAACATTGCTATACGCCTTGCACAGACCCGACTTGTTTAGCGCCGCTTACGCGATGAGCCCCGCCGTCTTCCTTCGCGACGAAGCGCGTAAGACCCCTTGGTTCGCTTCGAAAGAAGGGCTAAACGCGACCGACGAAGAATTTGAAAAGTATCTGGATCGCAACGATCCGATCAAATTGATCAGAAAAGTCAAACTCGAAAACAAAAAAGCCGTCAGATTTACGGTCGACATTGGCGACGACGATTTCCTTGTCGACGGCGCCTTCGCCTTCTTCGAAGCGGCTCTCAACGCGG
>JAZUGM010000081.1:0-2073 GCA_045641205.1 Thermoguttaceae bacterium | reverse complement strand
GACGCGATTCTTCTTTCCGACGGGCATATTCTGATGGCTCACCAGTATGGAATTCGCGAGATCGTTCCCGACCTTGGCTCCGAGAACGGCTATTCCGTCGTCTGGAAAATGGACGCGCCTGACGGTTATGAGATTCATAGTCTCCAACCGATCGGAACGGACAAAATCCTGTACGTTCAGTGCGGACGTCCGCTGGAGGTCGTCGTGATGGAGATACCGTCGTTAAAGGTTCTCAAACGAATTCCTTTACCCTTTAAAGACGGCGGTTCTCACGGTCAGATGCGCAACGCGCGTCTCACGAGGGAGGGGACGCTGATTATGGGATCCTTTGAATACAACGCCGCCATTGAATTTGACTCTGAGGGAAAAGAACTTCAACGTTGGAATTGTCCCGGCGCTTGGGGCGTGGAAGAACTGGCGAACGGAAATATTCTTGTGGCAAGTAATCGTAATTATGTTCGAGAGTATAATCGTCGTGGGGAGACGATATGGGAGTTCGATTGGATTAAACAGGGGGCGGCTTCCTTTGTCAAAGTTGACGGAATGTTTAAACCTAACTTTAGCGGTCAGAAGGCGCATCGGCTTCAAAACGGCAACACCGTTATTACTAATTGGTTGAACCTTTGGAATCGTGAATCTTCCGATCCGCTCGTGCCCGCGATCCAAGCGATAGAGGCGACCCCTGACGGCGACGTGATTTGGAAGCTTTGCGCTTGGGACGAACCGATCGATTTGGGTCCCTCTACCACGATTCAGTTTCTTGACGAACCCGTCGACCGTACGAAAATGCGTTTCGGCGAGTTTAAATAACGCCGTAACGACGTCGTTCTAAATCGCGTTTGTTGTTTGAACGCCTTGTGATAAGTCGTATTCGTTTGGAGAACCGATGACGCCGACCGTTTGCGTCGCGTTGCGGTTTTCCATTTTTCTTTGAAAGATTTTACTGGACGTTTCGTTTCAAAAAACTACGGAAAGATGGATTTAAAAAAAAGTTACGACGCCGCTGCCGAGCGATATGACGCTGGAGAGAAAATGTTTCGTCGTTGCGGTCGATCAGGCGTTTTACTCCCGAAGATCAGTCTTGGTTTCTGGAAGAATTTTGGTTATGCCGCCTCGTATGAACGTAGTCGTGCGATTACTCGTTTTGCCTTCGATCATGGAATCGTGCATTTTGATCTAGCCAACAACTATGGACCGCCCTACGGCGCGGCGGAAGAGACGTTTGGAAGACTGATGGACGACGATTTTCGTCCGTATCGCGACGAACTGTTTGTCTCTACCAAGGCGGGGTACGATATGTGGTCGGGACCTTATGGAAACTGGGGATCGAGGAAATATCTAATTTCTAGTCTTGATCAGAGCCTGCGACGTATGCGTCTCGATTATGTGGATTTATTTTACAGTCATCGTTACGACCCCAATACCTCTTTGGAGGAAACGTTGCAAGCGTTGGTCGACGTCGTTAAACAGGGGAAAGCGTTGTATGTAGGAATCAGCCGCTGGCCGTTGCGCGCGTTGGAGTTCGCCGAGAAATATCTGCGTGAACGCGACGTTCCAATGCTAATCTATCAAGATCGAGTCAACCTATTAGATTACGCCCCAATAGAGGAAGGAAAACTCAAGTTTTGTATCGACGGTGGAATTGGTTTTATTGGCTTTTCGCCGTTGGCGCAAGGGTTGTTGACAAACCGTTATCTCAACGGCGTCCCAGAAGACAGCCGTATGGCGCTTAACGCCACGCTGAAACAAAGTTCCCTTACGCCCGAGTTGCTTGAAAAATTGCGCGCTTTAAACCTTCAGGCTGAACAACGAGGCGAGACGCTTGCCGCAACCGCGTTATCTTGGGTTCTGAAACAGCAGGGGGTTACGAGCGTGATCGTCGGCGTCAGTAGCGTCGAACAGCTTGCCGATAATCTTGCAGCCGTAGAGGCGATTTGGTAACGCGTGTTTGAACGAGCGGCGATTTGCAAAACGAACGACCGAAGTTAGGGGACGACGTTCGCATATTTGACAACTTCTAGTTTGACGTCTCAAAGACGAAGGCGAGTTCTTACGTGAAGTTTTTAAAAATTT
>JAZUGM010000080.1:0-7953 GCA_045641205.1 Thermoguttaceae bacterium | reverse complement strand
GATTGTAGTAATGCGAAGTTTGCGCGGCGAGGATTCCGCCGAAAATCGTACTGTCCGCGACCGAATAATCCGTGCTTGGACTGGTGCAACGTTCGCTCATCAGAACGGTGTTTGAAAGTCCGTCGGTACAGGACGACCAATTCGCCGCGCGCGCGATACACCAACCCGGTTGCTTCGTGCCGGAAGCGGTGAAGCCGAAGAAAGTGCGTTTGTTGCGCGTCGCGCCGGGGTCTTGACCATAGTACTCGTCTTCAAAATCGCCCATCGAGTAACAGTAGTTATTCGCGGCGAAACCGTTGGCGCCGGTGCGCGCGCGCCCGTCGGACGGACAAACGAACGCGTCGATCGGACCTTTCCAAGCGGCGAAACCGCTATACGGGTTATAGTCGGTTCCCGTGCCGTTGTAATACTGGTCTTGGACGCCATAGATCTGTTGGAAACGCGCGCCCTGTTCGATTTGCGGGAGAATTCCGACGTGCGCGGTGTAGTTTTGATTTGCGCCCCAGCCGAATCCCGGAAGATTGTTGTTGACGTCGGTATAGTTATGGACGGCGAGCGCGAGTTGTTTCAAGTTGTTCGTGCATTGCATACGACGCGCCGCCTCGCGAGCCGCTTGAACGGCGGGCAACAACAATCCGATCAAAATACCGATAATGGCGATGACGACGAGGAGTTCGACGAGCGTAAAACCGTTGTTTGCCCCCCTCACGTTATTTTTAAAAAATTTGTTCATTCCAGTCTCCAAACAAAGCGAACTCTAGTTTTAAATGGAAAGCGAATTGCGACGACCCCTTCAAATGAAGCAACCCGTAGTTTAGACGATATTATACGTCGCGACTTTCCCAAGAATACAATTTTATGAGAAAAAAAGGCGTTTTTTTTATATTAACCCTGCATAACAGTTGTATCCGTTACATCTTTGCGAAATAGACTTTTTCTTTTTAAAAAAACGAGACAAACCTTGAATTTGTTTTCAAACTTGGATAGAATAGCGCGTTAAAGAAAGAGATCGACGCGAAGTCGATTTCTTCAAGTTGCTTTTTAAGAAATATCGATAAGGTTTTCCTATGCGTCAAGATTTAATCGACTCTAATCTTTCGCGACGTTCTTTTTTAGGAACTTTCGCGGCTTCTTCGTTGTTATGCTTGCCTAGCGCCCTTTTTGCCGCTTACGAAGCGGAAGAGGACGCCGCGTCGAACGACGTCGTGTTGCGTTTTTCCGCGTTGAGCGACGTTCACTTTAAAAAGTCGCCCGAAGCGCGCGAAGTCGACCGCTTTCGACGTTCGATGAAGTTTATGTACGACTATTCGAGCAAACAAAAATATACGAAATTCGACGCGATGCTCGTCGCGGGCGACTTTTCCGATCACGGTTACGAGGAAGAACTGACCCTCTTCAAAAAGATTATGGACGAGGGAATCAAGCCCGGAACCGAAACGATTCTTTGTATGGGGAATCACGAATTCATCGCCGGATCGAAGGAACGGTGGGAAAAGATTTTCAACCGGCCGTCGAACAAAGTTTATGAAGTCAACGGATTTAAATTCGTCGCGCTTTCGCCCGAACGCGGAACGTGCCGCGACGGCGATTTTCTGTACGCGATCGATTGGTTTGAAAAAGAAGTCGCCGACGCCTGCGCCGACGATTCGGGCAAACCGGTCTTTACGTTCCAACATTACCATATTACGCCGACCGTCTACGGAAGTCGCGGCGACGACAACTGGGGAACGAAAGATTTGTTCGAAGTTCTGCAGAAATACCCGCGCGTAATCGATTTTTCGGGGCACTCGCACTATCCGATCAACGATCCGCGTTCCGCGTGGCAAGGTCGTTTCACCGCGTTTGGCACGGGCACGCTCAGTTATTACGAAATGGGCGGCGAGGGCGGACGTTACAACAAATTCCCCGAAGGATACGGAAACGCGGCGGAAATGTACGTCGTGGAAGTTCGACGCGACAATACCGTCGTGCTTAAGCCTTACGATCTGATTACCGAATCGTTCTACGACGTCGTTTACGTCGTCAAGCCCGGTAAAATCGGCGAATATCTCTACACCGACGAACGTTACAAGACCTCCGCCAAACCTGTTTGGGCGGAAAACGCTAAAGCCGTCTGCGGCGATTTACAGGCGGATTCGGTTGTCGTTCGTTTTCCGCAAGCGACTTGTTCCGACGTCGTTCATAGTTATCGCGTCGACTTGAAAAAGAAAGAAAACGGCAAATGGAACGACTTTGATTCTCGTTACTTCTGGTCGGAATATTATTTCAAGAATCCGCCGAAGGAAATGAAGATCGATTTGACCGGGCTCGACGAACTCGCCGAATTTCGAGCGGAAATCGTCGCGCTCAATCCGTTCTTCAAAGAGAGCGATAAAAAACTGACCGTCGAATTCAAGACTCCGAAAGACGCGTTCGACACGGTAGATAAAAACGCGCCGGAACCCGACGCGAATATGTTGGACGTCCAAATCGTCAAGGGCAAGCCGGTCAATAAAGCCGTCAATTCGCTGAAAGAACAAAAGAAAATTGAAATTTTTGGCGCGCCTAAATTTGCCGACGATTCCGTTTCTTTCGACGGCGACGACGACCGATTCAGAATCAAATTTGACGGACGCGATTACAACAGAATGCGGCGCGTCACTCTCGCTTTGAATTTCAAATTTGAAGAATTTCCCGAAGATTTCTCCGACGTTTTCGCCAATACCGAAATGTCGGGACTTGCCTTCGAACTGAACGGAAAAGACAAGGAACTGCAGTTCTGGGCGAGCGTCGCCGGAAAATATCAGATCGTCTCCGCAAAAGTCAAGCCGGGCGAACAGATCGACGCGTTTGGAACTTACGACGGCAAAGCGGTCGTCCTTTATATCAACGGCAAGGAAGTCGCGCGCAAGGAAGCCGTCGGCGTCTTGACTTATCCGCGCGACGAAAGCGTTCAAGCGTTCTGCGTCGGTAGCGACATAACCGGCGGCGGAAGGGGCTCGAGTTACTTCAAGGGATCCGTCGCGCGCGCTAGAGTCTTTAGCTGGGCGTTGACCGCCGAACAAGTCGCCAATTTAACGAAGAAAAAGTAAAATCGCAACGCGGCGTCTTGGAACGTCGCTTGGAAAATAGAAACGGACGCGTCGCTTGGCGCGTCCGTTTTTCATTCAAATTTGTCTTGCCAATAGCTCCGCTCTTTCGTAGGCTTTTTGATATTCCGGGCTAGTTTCGGCGAGTTCCCTATAAATCTCCGTCGCTTGCACGCAGGCGTCCCGCGCTTCTTCTTGGCGCCTTTCGTCGCGATAAATATTCGCCAAGTTGAAAAGCAAAGACGCGACGCGCCCGCGACGTTCCTGTTGATTCGGATCGCGTTCAAGTTCTAGTCGACGTATTCCAAGCGCTTCCAACGCCGCTTTTTCAGCGTCGTTAAACTTCTTTTGCGCGCGACGAAGAAGAGAAAGATTATTGAGCGTTTGCGCGATCGACGGCTTGAATTTGCCGGGAAGCTCGCGTTCAAGTTCGCGATACGTCGCCAACGCTTCGCACGCGGCTCCGACGGCGGGTTCGATTCGACCCGTCTGACGACGAACGATCGACAAATTGTTTAACGTATTGGCGACGGCGCGACGACCTTCGACGTTTGAGTCCGTCGCGAGAATCCGTTGAAGTTTAAGCGCTCGATCGTAATATTTTTCCGATTCTTCAAAATCGCCGCAACGTTGAAGCGCAAACGCCAAATTAAAGAACGCCGACGCGCGTTCGCCCCGTTTTTTTTCGGGCTCCTCTTGCGCAAGACGCGCGTAAGTCTCCGCTGCGTCGCGACGCGCTTGAAGTTCTTCCTCCGTAGAATTGTTAAGTCGATAGAGTTCCGCGAGCGCGTCGAGCGTTTCCGCGCGTTTCGACAGAATTTTTTTTGACGGCGGCGTATGAAGCGCGTTAAATTGCTCAAGCGCGCCCTTAAAGGCGTCGAGCGCTTCGTCGTAACGCGCGGTTTCTTGACGCGTCTTGCCTATTTTGCGAAGAACGCGAGACAATTCGAGGCGTAGATCGTCGGCGTTCGATTTGCGCGAAACCAAGGTCGCGCGCAAGGTCGATTCGGCTTCGACGTACTTCTCGAGCGCCTTTGACGTTTCGTTGGCGTTTCGATAGAATTCGCCTAATTCATAGAGCGCGCGCGCTATTTCTGGACGACGAGAACGTCCGCCCGACGCGTCGAGACGACGATAGGTCGCAAGCGCCTCGAGCGCCAACGGCTCCGCCTTGGCGACAATTTGCGCGTCGTCCTTACGCGAACAATAAAGCCGCGCCAAGTTGTTCAGCGTCCGCGCGACTTCGTCTTCGTAAACGCTCGGATTTTCAAGCGCCAATTCGCGCCGAAGCGCCAACGAACGCAAATATTCGCTTTCCGCGCCCTCAAAATCTCCCTCTCGACGACGAAGACCGGCCGAATTTTGAAGTGCCGTCGCCAGCGCCGCTTTGTTTTCCGAACTCGTTTGTTTTTCGGAATCGCCAAATATTTTGAGCGTTTCTTCGTAGTCGGGTCGAACGTCCGTTTGTTTTACGGCGTCGGGACGCTTGCGCGAATTTTGAAGAGCCGCCAAATTGTTTAACGTCGACGCAAGCGCTTTGCCGTACTTTTCGGGAAATTCAGCGTTTAAACGACGATAGAGCGCCAGCGCTTCTTCGTATTCGCGCTTGGCCTCTTCCCAGCGCCGCGTTTCCTTGTATAAATTGGCTAATTTGAAACGCGTGAGCGCGACGTCGGCGCGATTCGCGTCAGGCGCGTTTTCAAATAATTGCAATTCTTTTTCCAACGCCTCGTTATAACGCACGATCGCAAGTTCCGCGCGTCCGATGCGCGCGTAGACGCTTGCTAAACGAAAGAGCGTCGTCGTTTCTAATTTGTCCGTCGTCGATTTGTTCGAAACGTCCTTTTTTGCCGCGCGCGCGTAGGCTAGCGCTTCGAGATATTCGCTTTCGGCGACGTTCCAACGTTTTGAACGTTCGCGCAAATAGGCCAACGTCGCGAGGGAAGACGCGGCGTCGACGTTTTTTTCAACGTCGTTTTCCGCAAGTTCGCGCCAAACGTTCGTCGCTTCTTCAAAATTCTGTTCGGCCTCGTCAAGTTTGCCGAGTCGTTCGTCGCAACGCAGACGCCCGAGCGCTTCGAGCGTTTTGGCAAGCGCCGTAAGCGCGGAGGACGAACGAGACGAAGCGAGTTGTTCGCGGAACGCTTCCACCGCTTTTTTATAACAACCTTCAGCGGCAAAGACGCGCCCCTTACGAAGTTCCGCGCGAGCTTGACGTTTGAGCTTGCGCGCTTCGAGTTCCGATCGTTTTTGCGACGGACTCGCGTCGAACGGCGGCGTTTGCGCTTCTTTTTCAAGCGTCTTTTGAAGAAGTTTGCGCGCTTCAAGTTCGTATTCGGCGCGCGTCGACGGATCAAGTTTGGCGCAATGCGCCGCCGTCTCGCGCGCCAAACGCTCCGCGTCTCGAAATTGACGCGTTCGAACGTAAATTTTGACTAGGCCTTGAATCGTGAAAAAGAGCCGTTTGACGTACTTGGAAGGTTCGCGCGCGAATAAATCGCGGTAGACCTCCGCCGCTTCGTTGAATTCGCGTTCTGCGGCGACCCGGCGTCCAGACTTGTAGTGAAAGCGTGCGAAAAAGAACAGCGCGTCGGCAAGTTGAGACGAATAACGTTCTTTGTCGAACGGAACAAGAAAGCGCCAAAGAGCCAATTCGCGTTCTATTTTCCATTCGGCGTTGGAATACGCGTTCGTTTGGGCGCGAAACTCGCGAAGTTCCGTCAACAATTCCGCGACATTGGGACAATAGACGCTTGGATTCTCTTTCGAGGATTCGACGTTTTCCGCCAAAGTTTGGACTAGTTTTTCTTCCAATTTACAACGCTCGGATTGGTCTTGAGAGATTACGTCGGATTGTCGTAGAACGTTTCTCGTCATTGCGTCCCCCTCGTTGCTTCTTGTTTGTCGACGTTTGCATTGAAAAACGCGCCCGTGAAACGCCAATGAGGCGCAAGCTACATTGTAATTTGACTTAGACCGTAAATCAAGCGCTTTTTTGAAATTCTCGACGCGTTTGCAAAATTTAATGAAATTTTTGCAAACGCGCGGCAAACCGAACGAACGTTCGAACGGCGAATTCGTTAAACAAGGAATTTTGGAACAAAGACGCGCGGCGCCGCGTTGACAGGGCGTCAATTTAGTATAAACTAAACGGAGAGTCCGCAGTACGGCGTAATCGTCAAAACTGTTGTTTGAATTCGCTTCGAACGCTATGAACGCTTGCGCGTGGACGAGAATATAATCGACCGTAACATATCGAACGCCGACCAAATATTAAGGAAAAGCAAATGAAAAAAACGGCGCTTGCGTTCGTGTGCGTCTTCCTGATGGGAGCGACTTTTCTGAACGCCGACGAAATCACGCCCGAAGGGTTGAAACAACTGGAGACCGAATGGCTCTTCCAGTGCGACGACGAACCGACCTTTGAAAAAGCCAAGTTGGAAATCGGATACGCGCGCGACTTAGCCGATCGTCTGAGCGATCTTGAGGACGCGCCCGAGTTTGACGCCGATCTTGCCGCGCTTGACGAACTCGAAAAGAAACTCGACGCCGCGCAAGAATCGCCCGAAAACGCCAAAGAACTCTATTTGGCGGTGCGAAAAATCAAGCGAGAAATTACGTTCAAGAATCCCTTGATTAATTTCGATAAAATCGTCCTTATCGACAATCCCTATCCGAAAGGAAAGCCGGGCGACGCCACCGACGAATGGGGGCACGAAGCGCGACACCGAAACGGCTTTATGGCGGAGCCGGGCGGTCGTCTCCTTATCGTCGGACTTAACCCCGGCGGCGAAGTCGTCGACGTTCTTAAGGATCGCGAGGGTTCGTTCTGGCGCCCCGACGTCTCTTACGATTGCAAAAAGTTGCTCCTTAGCTTCCAGCCGAAGGGCGACAAATCGTTCCATCTTTACGAATGCAATCTTGACGGAAGCGAATTCAAGCAGCTTACGTTCGGCGATTACGACGACCTCGACCCGATCTACACGCCCGACGGAAAGATTACGTTCTGCTCGAGCCGACAGCACAGCTACGTGCGTTGCATGCCGATGACGCATTCTTTCGCCGTTTCCCGTTGCGACGCCGACGGAAAAAATATTTACGTTATTTCCGCGAACGGAGAGCCCGAATATTTGCCTTCGATGATGAACGACGGACGCGTTATTTTCACGCGCTGGGAATACACCGACAAGGCGCTCTGGCGCGTTCAATCCCTCTGGACGATGAATCCCGACGGCACGAACGAACAAACGTTCTACGGCAATCAATCGACTTGGCCCGACGTCTTAACCGAAGCGCGCGCGATTCCGAACAGCTCGAAAGTAATGTTCTGCGCCGTCGGACACCACGCTTGGTTTAACGGCTGCATCGGAATCGTCGATCCGACCGCCGGACTGAATTATCCCGACGGACTCGACCGCGTTACGCGCGAAGTCGCGTGGCCTGAAGTCGGCAACGGTCCGACCGATCCCGAAGCGAAAGTCGACTATCACCAATCGGGCAAGATTTTCGCCTATAAATCCCCCTATCCGCTCAGCGAAGAATACTTCCTCGTTAGCGCGCGCGAAGGCGGACACCTTTACAGCGGCGCCCATAACGATTGGTATTTCCGTTTGTACCTGATGGACGTTTACGGAAATAAAGAGCTTATCTATCGCGGTCAATACAACGCTTATTACGCGTCCCCGATCGTAAATCGCGAAGACCTCTACCCGGTCAAGCCGGACGTCGTTCATTGGCCGGTTATCGGTTCGAACGAAGAGCCCGAAGGCGGCGAACTTTACAGCAACAACGTTTTCGAAGGCACGGACAAATATCCCGAACTGAAAAAGAACGGCAAATATATCCGCGTCATCCAAATGGATCCGAAAACCTACACGACTTGGAA